>CAYXVH010000171.1:0-12872 GCA_964468615.1 uncultured Thiotrichales bacterium
AAATACCTGTAATCGTCGATCCGCCATGGAGACCTCTTTGAAGCCTAATTGATTTTTTTTATAGGCAATTAGTATAGCACCAGAAACCCTCTAGAAGTCTCATGAAATTTACCCTTTATTCGTCTCTAGTCGTATCATCAGAGGGCACAAAACAAGCAAATATCTAGTTCACATTTGGTAAAAAAAACAATTATCAAATAACTTTGTCGTTAGAATGGCTCCGCCTAACCTCCTGCAAATACAGTATTCACCAAAATACATCCCATTTTTGCTAGACTATGACTACTCAAATTTTAGATTTTTACACATCATGATTTCAAAGATTCTCCTTGCGGTAAGTTTAGCTCTAACTCTTGGGACAGCAGCCTATGCCGGCGCTGTATATAAGTGGAGTGATGAGGGCAGAATGATTTATAGCCAGACTCCCCCAGCGCCAGGTATTGAATTTGAAGTGGTATACCAAGATGAGGTCGGAGTTAAAACATCTGTCGCTAAGGCGGATCCAGACGCTTCGAATTCAGGCAATAGCTTTGAAGAACGTCGCGAACAACGCAAACAAAGTGAAGCTGACAAAAAGGTAACGCAAGAAAGCAATAAAATTAAAGCTGAAAATTGTGCAATTGCTACAAAAAACATGGAATCCCTCACTAGCCGCGGTCAGGTGACCGTGAAAGATGGCGATATTTATCGCAAGCTTAGTGAAGACGAACGCCAAGGTAAAATACAAGAGACTCAAGAACAAGTTTCTGAATTCTGCAGCTAGCCCACTCTAGCAAACAACAATCTTCCTTAATTTTAATCGCCACGATATAGATCGTGGCGACTTCTTGTTATTATGTGGCTTAATCATTTAAGTTTATTTTTATTTAGTCTATTTTTATCTCATGCGTGTAAGCCAGTTTTTTCTATCTACTCTTAAAGAATCACCTGCTGATGCAGAAGTCATCAGTCACCAACTTATGCTGCGCGCCGGAATGATCCGACGTCTTGCGTCAGGGCTTTATACCTGGATGCCTATAGGGCTGCGCACCTTACGCAAAGTAGAAAACATAATTCGTGAGGAGATGAATAAATCAGGTGCAATCGAAGTGCTCATGCCATCCATTCAACCTGCTGAGCTTTGGCAAGAATCAGAACGTTGGGAGCAATATGGCCCAGAACTATTGCGCTTGCGCGATCGCCATAAACGCGAATTTTGTTACGGACCTACTCATGAAGAAGTAATTACTGACTTTGTACGTAAAGAAGTGCGCAGTTACAAACAGCTACCGGTTAATTTTTATCAGATACAAACCAAATTCCGCGATGAAATCCGTCCGCGCTTTGGTGTAATGCGTGCACGAGAATTTAGCATGAAAGACGCCTACTCTTTTCACACTAACAAAGAGTGTCTTGAACGCACATATCAAATTATGTTTGACACTTACCAAAATATTTTTACTCGTTTAGGTCTCGAGTTTCGCGCTGTTGAAGCGGATACTGGAAGTATTGGTGGCAATGCCTCGCATGAATTTCATGTGTTAGCAGAGTCTGGCGAAGACGCGATTGCTTTTTCAGACCAAAGTGAATATGCCGCAAATGTTGAATTAGCTCCTACATTTAAGCCAAACGAGCTTGCTGCCACAAACCAAGCAGAATTAGAAAAAGTCGCAACCCCCAATCAACACAGCATAGAACAGGTATGCAAGTTTCTAGACACTAACCCTGAGCAAGTAGTTAAAACCTTGATCGTAAAAGGTGAGGAAGACAGCTTAATTGCATTAGCACTACGAGGCGACCACGAACTAAACCCTGTTAAAGCCCAAAAGCTTGGTGGCGTTGCCGAGCCACTCGAATTTGCTAGTGAGAACGACATTCAAGCTGAGCTTAACTGCAAACCTGGTTCGATTGGCCCTCTAGACTTGAACATTCCAATTTTAATTGACCATGCGGCGGCGACATTATCGAATTTTGTCTGCGGGGCAAATGAAGATGGTTTTCATAATCTAGGTGCTAATTGGCAGCGAGATTGCAAACAGTTTAACGACTCCTCCAGTGTGGATTTACGCAAGATTGTTGATGGTGATGTCAGCCCAGATGGCAAAGGTACCGTCTCAATTAAACGCGGTATCGAAGTAGGACATATATTTCAATTAGGAAACAAATACAGCCAAGCACTCAAGGCTAGCGTACTAGGAGCCGACGGCAAGGATCAAATTGTAACCATGGGTTGTTATGGAATTGGTGTCACTCGCGTAGTGGCCGCCGCCATTGAACAAAACTTTGATGAATATGGAATTATTTGGCCACAAGCTATCGCACCATTTCATCTCTCACTAGTTCCTATCAATTTGAAAAAGTCCGAACAGGTACAATCTACATGTGAACATTTATATTCAGAGCTGCAAGATGCAGAAATAGAAGTTCTTTTTGATGACCGAGACTTGCGTGCAGGATTAATGTTTGCAGATCACGAACTTATGGGCATTCCACACCGGATCGTAATTGGTGACCGCGGTTTAAAAGAAGGAAATATTGAATATAAAGGCCGCGCGGATGCAGGTTCCCAACAAATACCCATCGATAATCTTATTCATTTTCTTAAAGAAAAAATTATCACTCACTAATTCATGAAATTAATAGGAAACTATTTAATTTATACACTAACTAACATGAAGAACTTCTAGTAGCCTATCGTCTACTAGAGAGTATAATTCAAACCACATATATCATTAGGTCTAAGCATGTTGCATAAATATTTTCTTGTTTCATTTATTACATTAGTCACTTTGACACTCAGCGCTTGCGCAAGCGTAAAACTTACGCATGGTGGCGAAAAGGCACGCTTATTGAGTTCCGGAGAAGTTGCAAATTGTCAAAAACGTGGCGCGACGACAGTACGAGTAAAACCCACATTAATGACAGTACCAAGACAACCCACTGTCATCGCAAAAGAACTGCAGATATTAGCGCGCAATAGCTCAGTTAATATGGGCGGTGATACGGTATCTCCCATTTCAAAAATTGATAACGGTGAACAAACCTTTGCTGTTTATCGATGCGTTCCTTAAGGTTGAATCTTACTTAAGTACTTGAGGTTACAAGCAGCACAATTTATAACCATACCTTAAAGTATTTTGTAAGCTGATATATCTAACCTTATTTTTATACGGGTAATATTTTATATTTAGTACATCATCTACCGCCTATTCATCCGCCTAATCTCTCACTTTTGCCTTGCATTCCATCACGCAATAGATAAACTGACCATTAGACATATAGGGTCTAAACTTCTTTTAGCCTATGTGGTCTATAAAGTAACTGTGAAAAGTTATTTTTGAACAACAATCAAGGGTGAAAATTTTTCACCAATCAAACCAACTCATGTTTTAAGACTTGTGGTTTATATATGGCCTCATGTACTTGAAGGATAGGAGGAGTACACATGAAGAAAAGACTATTAACGTTAGTGGTAGCATTAGGATCGATGCTGGCCGTTAGCACATCAGTGTTAGCGGAAGAAACCATGTACGTACCGATTCCAAGCTACCGTGTAGGACCATATGCGGCAGGTGGAACAGGGTACTTTGGTGGAATCTTAGACTACTACAATTTATTAAATGAGCGAGACGGCGGTGTAAACGGCGTGAAGCTTATCTGGTCAGAGTGCGAAACTGAGTACTCAGTAGAGCGCGGAGTAGAGTGCTACAAGCGATTGAAAGATCGTGAAGGTGGCGCAGTATTCTTTGACCCACTATCAGTAGGGATCTCCACTGCATTGATTGAAACCGGTCGTAAAGACAAGATGCCAATCATCGCGGTAAACCACGGTAAGACAGCCGGCCAACGTGGCGACATCTTCCCGTACTACTTTATGCCAGGGATCAACACCTATGACGAGCACTCTATTATGGTGCACTTCATTGGCGACGTACTAGAAGGCGGACGTGACAACCTTAAAGGCAAGAAGATTGCCATGTTGTACCACGGCTCTCCATACGGTCGTGAAGCGATCGACTTCATGGACGCCATGTGTGAGAAGCACGGTTGTACTCACCACCCTCTAGAAGTCCCTCATCCAGGTAACGAGCAACAATCACAATGGTTGAACATTCGTAAATTAAAGCCTGACTATGTATTGCTAAGAGGCTGGGGTGTCATGAACCCAGTAGCGATGCAAACCGCGGTACGTACCGGTTACCCAGTAAGCCGATTAATCGGCAACATCTGGTCTAACTCTGACGAAGACGTAATCCCAGCGGGTAAAGCAGCGGATGGCTACCAAGCTATTACGACTCACCCAGCCGGAACCGACTTTGCAGTGGTACAAGAAATCATCAAGACCGTATACGGCGGCGGCAACGGCGACTTACAAGATAAGTCACGTTTAGGCTCAGTATATTGGAACCTTGGCGTACTCGCGGGTGTAGTACACACCGAAGCACTACGTATCGCCCAAGCTCGTTTTGGAAACCGCGCGTTGACTTCATCTGAAGCACGTTGGGGTTTTGAGAACCTCAAGCTTACTTCGAGTCGCATTGGAGAGTTAGGCGCAACCGGCTTAGTTCCAGAACTAAACCTAAGCTGCTTGGACCACGTAGGTGGTCATCTTGCTAAATTCCAACAATGGGATGCCGGTAAGCGTCAGTGGAACATCGTGTCAGACTGGATTGACGGTGACACCGAGTTGTCACAAGAGATCATTGATCTAGGAGCCGTGCAATATGCAGAAGACAACAAGATCGAACGACGTCCTTGCTCACCAACTGATAATGATGATGATTTCGACCTTTAAGTAATTAGTTACTTAATCGTTTAAGTCATTAACTTCTTCTCAACCGGTCTGCATGTAAGTGGACCGGTTGGTTGAAGAAGCTATAGGAAATAAAAGTTATAAGATTGAGGTAGTTGTGATTTGTTAAAGAACCTAGAGAATAGTTTTAGGTGCAATAAATCAGAGTTTTCTCAGATATTAAATATTTGGGTTTTTGAGATTTAAGATTAGGAAATTAGTTATGAGCGAAACACCATTACTATCAATTAATAATATTGAAGCTTTATACGGCGGCGTTATCTTAGCCTTACGCGGTGTAACGCTTAATGTAAACAAAGGTGAGATCGTTTCACTACTTGGTGCAAATGGTGCTGGTAAATCAACTACTCTAAAAGCATGTTCGCGATTGTTAGCAGCAGAACGTGGAGAAGTGACTAAAGGTGTAATAGAATTAAATGGTCAGGATATTGCCCAATACAATGCTTATGAAATGGTTAAGCAAGGGGTTGTGCAAGTATTAGAAGGCAGGCATATATTTGCTCATTTAAGTGTTGAAGAAAATTTGATGACTGGATCATTTATTCAGAACATGACCAAAGCTGAAGTAAATCAAGGAATTGAACATGTATATGATTTATTTCCACGAATAAAGGAACGTCGCAAAAATTCTGGTGGATTGTGTTCCGGTGGTGAACAACAAATGATTGCGGTAGGCAGAGCACTAATGTCCAAGCCAAGCCTAATTCTCTTAGATGAACCATCAATGGGTCTTGCACCACAATTTATCGAACAAATCTTTGAAATCGTAAAACACTTAAACGAAGAAGAGGGTGTGAGCTTTTTAGTTTCGGAACAAAATGCGATGGTTGCGTTACGCTATGCATCAGTTGGCTATATGATTGAGAATGGTCGTGTAATTAAAAAAGGTTTAGCAAAAGAGTTGCTAGAATCTACTGATGTAGCTGAGATGTATATGGGTGGTGGTAAAGATGCAGTCTCATTTGATGGGGTAAAGTATTATCACCGTCGTCGCCCTTGCATGGTTTAGAGCAAAAATCCATCTAGCACGCTAATACTTTTCGTTCCAAATCTTTTTCCGTTGCTCATTTACTAGCCTGTAAACTCGGCAACTGCTCCTGCGTTGCTCTAACTCCTGCATCCATGCAGTCGTCCGTTCCTCAAAAATAACAGCGCCTCAATTCAGCGCATTATCTACTATTTTGAAATAAGTCAGAATGTCTGCTTTCGGCCATAAGCGGACATTCAGCTGATTTAAGATTGCAACAAACCTAGTTCACAAACCGCACTATCCTCTTGCACACCGAAAACACCATGTGTGTCACGTCACAAATTATTCTTGAATGGCTGTTATGGTTTAGACCGCCTCAAATCCATAAAAACCACATAATTAGATTATGAGCAACTATCAAATACTCTATCGACATGATGTTAACTATCCATATTTGGCAATTCTAGAAGATGATTCACTGAGCAGCCAAACAACCACCCCTAACGAACAGTATGCTTTTCATGAGCAAACTAACCGTGAAGTTATGATGGAAAATCATATTCCTAAAATTGTAAATAATATCCATGGTAGTGATGTATATCAGAACTACTTAGATCTTGGTTGGATTGATATCACACATGCAAAAGACTTATTGCCCACATCAATTCAGATGTGGCTGACACAAAATAGTAGTTAAATTAAGAGTTATTAACCGAGTCCCAAACCTACGTTATTAATTTAATGTAGGATCCGAAGCCAGCGTGCCCCAACCCGCGCTGGCTTTTTTATTGAGATTTAAATGTCCGCTTTGGGTCGTAAGCGGACATTAAACTGTATTGTTTTTGAATTTCCAACCTGATTGTCCCCTGAAAGGTTTAATTTATTTCCGCTTTCGACCCAAAGCGGTCATTTACGTGCATCCTGATTGAGTGACTTGTTAGCGACTGAATAACCTATTCTATAATGCAATAATAGACTGAGCATTTTCTTAGCGCTCAATTCGAGTGGCAGCCATTTTGGACATCCTTCTTTGAAGTTCTTTCTCAAGGGCATTTCTTGCATAGGGCTTCATCGCCTTCCATTTCTGACATTCCTGCTGAGTTCGACCCGCAACCCAAGCACCATCCTTTGGGGCCAGTGAGCTCACACACATCAATACATGGACTTTTTTGCCGTTTCACTGCTTTACTTCATCATACAAAACTCTTTTTTGCTTCATAGAACCAGGCTAGGCTTGAACTAGACTCAGTGCCTGTTCTACCCCTTTTTCCAGCTGCCGAAGTCTGTTGAACTCTTCGAGTAGCCGCTGCTCCAGATTCTTAAAATTGAGAGGGAGCGTTCTTTTGCAAATGCTGTAGCCCTCGCCGATCTGATAGCCCTTCCAATTCTTTATACGATCTCCTTCTAGCGCCATAAACTCTTGAATGAACGCCTGCTGTGAAGGGCAATCCTGCTCCGCATGCATACAGATTGGGAATGCTTTTTGTTTAACTTCTCTGGCTTCAATAAAAGTTTCAAAATGAATTCCTCCTTGGTTCTGGTTGTGCCAGTTAACCTTGTAGAGTTGCAGATAAACACCGCGGTTGTAAATTTCCCAGCCACCATCAAACCAACTTGATTGATTCATTTCTCTTTCAAGGTTACGAAAAACTTTTTTTAGATCTTTCATGTTTAGAATATTTTCTTATTAAAAGTCGGCACACAACAGCTAAGAGTTACTAATTGGTTTGTTTCGGTCCGTATATTATTAGTAGTTTCTTATATAAAAACACATGTTATTGATAACCATAACAGTTGCGAAATATTGATGAAATATAGAAATGAGCAAATGCGGACCCTGATATCATAAATAACTTAATGTCCGCTTTCGGCCAATAGCGGTCATTACTAAGTTAAATTAATATGAACAAATTCTAAACAAAATAGGCTTTGGTATTTTGATGGACTTTAGGTTCACCCAGTAATTGTTCTTTAAACCACCATTTCATTTCTGAATGTTGGTCATCGGGTCTAAATTGAAAATCATCCTTAGTTTTAACCTTATAAGCCAATACAACGTAGTGTGTATTTATTCCATAAGCACCTAAAAAATTATCTTCATATAAATGTTCGAAAGCACCAACTAAAGTGGCGCTGGTTATAGCAATTTCTGCTCCTAATTCTATCGAGGAAATTCTTTTAAAAGCATCGCACAACCTTTCATTCTTTTTTATACTTCCACCTGGTACAAACCAAAAGTCCTTTGCAGGGCGATTATTCCTCATACCCAACAGTACTCTTTCCTGTGAATCCTCAAGTATTAAATCTATCGATACAAGAGGAGTGGAATCAACTATTTGTAAAAATTTTTCACTATCATTCATCTTTAATGAATCTAAACCCCTGATCAGCATATTCCAATCAATGTCTGCTTTGGGTCGTAAGCAGACATTCTAAGCTGCTTTTTCAAGGCGTTTTACCCACACTTCTAGCCCAGCTGCATTTAGGTCGAGGTCAGAATCAAATAATTCGGTGAATTCGGCGACTTCGTTTTCAGTGTAACGTTGTCGTAAATTAGTTTGTAAGTGTTTGGTTATTATTTCTTTAATGGTTTGTTCTCGATTATCGCTTGAATTCTCAGAGTTCAGGCAGCTCCTTGCGATGTTGGTGTATTCGTCAATACCTTCTCGAAGTTGTGTGGCTAATCTATCGATTTCAGTGACACGCCCAAAGTGTGTCAGGTACATGTTTTTAGGTTGATGATCTAACATTCGGGTGAGGGTGTTTTGCCAGGCATCTGGCTCAAACTGCACGGGGGTTGTGGTGGGTAAAATGAAAGCACCGTCTTCGTTATCTAATTCTTTGTAAGATAAGCCGAAGGTGTCGCCAGTGAAAAAGCCTTCGCTTGTTTGGTCATATACGCAGAAGTGATGTCTTGCATGACCCGGTGTATCTAAGAATTTTAGTATTCGATTGGCTAATTTAATTTCATGTTCGTCTTTGGCAACGATGACACGTTGTTCGTCTATGGGAATGATCTCGCCATAGTAGTGTTTAAATTTTTCTTCGCCATATACCGCAATCGTGCCTGTGATTAATCTTTCAGGATCAATCATATGTTGTGCGCCACGAGGATGGATCACTAATTTTGCATTCGGCAATTTGCTCATTAGTAAGCCTGCGCCGCCTGCATGGTCTAAATGAACGTGAGTTGGGATTACGTAATCGACATCTTCAACATTCAGGTTTTTTAATTTAAGCGTTTCTAATAAGTAGGGTACTGAGTTTCCCGTGCCGGTATCTATAAAAGCTGCATGACCATTTTCAACCATTAAGTAACAACAGGCATGTCCAGGCTGCACATACATGGCGTCTATGCAGGTAATGCCAGCTTCGTATTCAACTAAAATGGGTTTCATTGTTTCTGATCTGTTTGTTTAATGATTATTATTTTAATAAATCATCAGCACTAACGATGATTCCATCTTCGTCAGCGTAGAGATAATGTCCGGGTACAAAATCAACATCTGCAAAATGTACGGTTAAGTCTTGTTCGCCGATACCTTTTTTATCGGTTTTCATAGGTAGGGTGCCAAGCGCTTTGCAACCGATTTTAATTGTGGCGATCACGCCAGAATCACGAATGCATCCATTCACAACAATACCTGACCAATTGTTATCGGCACCGGCTTGAGCAAGTAAGTCACCTACGAGTGCTCTTCGAATAGAACCGCCACCATCAACGACCAGTACACGATCTTCACCTGGAGTTTTAAGTGCTTCGCGCACTAATGAATTATCTTCAAAACACTTGATGGTGAAGATTTTTCCACTAAACGAAATGTTGCTTCCAAAATCCGCAAATAACGGTTCTGCAACTGAGATCTTGCCTTCGTGGTCGTCGCATAAATCAGCGGTTTTAAATGTCATCGATTTGCTTCCTGTGTTGTTATTGCTTTGCTAAATACATTTTCTCAGTAGAGACCGGTCAAAATATACCCCAAGGTAGATAGCAAGATAGAGATTAATGCTTGCTCAATTAACTTTCTTATTTACCTATTCACGACTTGCATGACCGATATCCCAATATTTATAGTAACTCTAAATTAGTATCTGTTAATATACACGGCCCATATATATGTGGGCACAATTCTGGGGCCTGGAAATACAAATATTCAAACAGGGGTTTTTAAGGAGACAATCGTGAGCAAGAGTAGAGCAGAGCAAATTAAAGAATTAGAAAATGACTGGGCAACTAACCCACGTTGGAAAAATGTTAAACGTGACTACAGTGCTGAAGACGTTGTACGTTTGCGCGGTAGTGTACAGCCTGAGTGTACCCTTGCACGAAGAGGTGCTGAAAGACTTTGGGAAAAAGTGAATGGTGGTTCTAAAAAAGGTTATGTGAATGCTTTTGGTGCGATTACTGCTGGTCAGGCTATGCAACAAGCAAAAGCAGGTTTAGAAGCAGTTTATCTTTCAGGTTGGCAGGTTGCTGCGGACGGTAATTCTTCTGAAACCATGTACCCGGATCAATCTCTATATGCATACGATTCTGTTCCAACAATGGTGCGTCGTATCAACAACACGTTCCAACGTGCTGATCAAATCCAATGGAAAAATATCGCTGACGGCAAAATGTCTGAAGAAGATGCGATTGATTATTTCTTGCCTATCGTTGCAGATGCAGAAGCCGGTTTCGGTGGTGTATTAAATGCATACGAATTAATGAAGAATATGATAGTTAATGGTGCTGCAGGCGCTCACTTTGAAGATCAGCTTGCCGCGGTTAAGAAGTGTGGCCACATGGGTGGCAAAGTTCTTGTTCCAACAAAAGAAGCTTGCCAAAAGTTAGGTGCTGCACGTTTAGCTGCAGACGTAATGGGTGTGCCAACAATTGTTTTAGCTCGTACGGATGCTGAAGCGGCTAACTTATTAACCAGTGATTTTGATGACAATGATAAGCCATTCCTTACAGGCGAACGTACTCCTGAAGGTTTTTATCGAGTTAAAAATGGTTTGGAACAAGCGATTAGCCGTGGTGTAGCGTACGCACCTTATGCTGACTTGGTTTGGTGTGAAACAGGTAAACCAGATATTGGCTTTGCACGTGAATTCGCACAAGCGGTACAAGCCGCAGTTCCTGGGCAGTTGATGTCGTATAACTGTTCACCATCATTCAACTGGAAGAAGAACTTAAGTGATTCTCAAATTGCGAGCTTCCAGGAAGACTTGTCTGATTTGGGTTACAAATTCCAGTTCATTACTTTAGCCGGTATCCACTTAAACTGGTACCGTACTTTCGACTTCGCGTATAACTACGCACGAGGCGAAGGCATGAAGCACTACACTGAAATGGTTCAAGAGCCTGAATTTGAAGGTCGCGAGCGTGGCTACACATTCGTCTCTCACCAGCAAGAAGTGGGTGCGGGTTACTTTGATGATGTTACTACCGTCATCCAAGGGGGTGCATCTTCTGTAACGGCATTAACGGGTTCTACTGAAGAAGAACAATTCGACGATAAATAAGTAAAATAAAACTTATTAAAACCCGGTATGTGTTGTACATATCGGGTTTTTTTATGTACAGCATCTGAAAGATATTGATATCAGAGCATGTCTTGTATACTTAACAATAATCTATAAAAACAATGAGGAAGATTGATGGCGAATAAGCCTTACCAACATGTTCAGATTCCTGCGGATGGTGAAGCCATTCAGCTCAATGCAGATTACACATTGCAAGTACCAGATCACCCCATCATTCCATTTATAGAAGGTGATGGCATTGGTATTGATGTAACGCCAGTAATGCGACGTGTGGTGACTGCTGCGGTAGATCATGCCTACCAGAGTAAAAGACGTATTCGATGGATGGAAATTTATGCAGGTGAGAAAGCGTCGCGCCTTTATGGTGCAATTAATTTTTTACCTGAAGAAACATTGGATGTGATGCGTAACTATGTTGTTTCTATTAAAGGACCATTGGCGACTCCTATTGGAGAAGGGATTCGTTCTTTAAATGTGTCAATACGTCAAGTTCTCGACTTATATGCATGCGTTCGACCGATTCGATATTTTTCAGGTACGCCTACACCTCTACAGAATTCAACGACAACGGATATGGTTATCTTCCGTGAGAATACTGAGGATATCTATGCCGGCATTGAGTGGGAAGCGCAAAGCGAAGAAGTAAAAAAGGTTATCGATTTTCTTCAGAATGAAATGAATGTGACGAAAATTCGTTTTCCAGAAACCTCTGGAATTGGCATTAAACCGGTATCAAAAGAAGGTTCAGAACGGTTAATTCGTAAAGCCATTCAATATGCAATCGATAATGACCGCGCTAATGTTTCATTAGTGCATAAAGGTAATATTATGAAATTCACCGAAGGTGCATTTCGTAATTGGGGCTTTGAATTAGCGGTGCGCGAATTTGGCGCGGAGCTAATAGGTGATGGGCCTTGGTGTAAGTTCAAGAATCCTGTAACGGGTAAAGAAATTATTATTAAAGATGTAATTGCGGATAACTTTTTGCAGCAAATCTTATTAAATCCAGAAGACTACGATGTGATCGCTACTTTGAATCTAAATGGTGATTACATTTCGGATGCACTCGCTGCACAAGTGGGTGGTATAGGGATCGCTCCTGGTGGAAATATTTCAGACAGCGTTGCAGTGTTCGAAGCAACGCATGGGACTGCGCCAGGGTTTGCAGGTAAAAATCGCGTTAATCCAGGATCAATTATATTGTCTGCAGAGATGATGCTTCGCTACATGGGTTGGGATGAAGCAGCAGATCTGATTATCAAAGGCGTGGAAGGTGCAATAGCTGCCCGAACCGTTACTTATGACTTAGCACGTGCTCGTGCTGGTTTCGGTGCTAAAGGTCGTCGCCCAGGTACTTCAAGAGAAGTTCAAGAAGATCTTGAAAGGCTGATGCCAGGCGCAACACTTGTAAGTACTATAGGTTTTGGTGAAGAAATTATCAAAAATATGTTGCTAGAGCTGTAAAATATACTGGCACGCAAGTTTATATTTCCATGCTTGTTTCATAAAAAATATATAGTTAAAGGAATTACTTAATAAATTATTTAGTTATTTTTCCCAATAACAAAAATATTTTAATTG
>CAYXVH010000172.1:0-14872 GCA_964468615.1 uncultured Thiotrichales bacterium
GGTCCTACACGGTAGCTTGGAATCGGTACGTACATGGTTTCTTCCGCTAACACTGATGTGCTAACGGCCAGCATCGATCCTAATGCTACCACTAACGTTAATAGTCTTTTCTTCATGTGTACTCCTCCAAAGAGTTTTACTTATTTAAAAATAGCTTGCGCAAGCTACTTACTTTCCTATAACTGTTTTAACTAACAGCTACAAAAAACTTTTTAAATTAATATTATTTATATTAATTAAATCGTTAGTTTCTAAACGGCCAAATTCTTAATCGATACTTAACGGAATCCCAAAAGCCAGCAAATCCCTGTGGTTGATAAATTAACAATACAACAATAAAGGTTCCTACAATAATTTTTGAATTGTTTTCAATAAACGCAGTGTCTAATGTGCCGCCACCAAACACCCAATCAGCAAATCTAGTTAATAGAATTGGCCAGCCATAAACGAAAATGGCACCCAAGAATGAACCTAGTATGGAACCTAAACCACCCAAAATAACCATGAACATCACTAAGAATGATCTTCTTAAGCTAAAGATCATGAAATCGACATTGCCAATGTAACAATATGAATACATCGCACCGGCAACACCACAATAAAAACAACTTATAAAAAACGCATTTAATTTTGTTTTAGCAACTGGAATGCCTATAACTTTAGCAGCAAGATCCATATCACGAACGGCCATCCAGTTTCGCCCGGTTGAGCTACGTACCATATTTTTACATGCCAGCGTCAAAAGCAGTGTAACAATAAGTGCAATAAAGTAACGCCATATATATGCGTTATAGTCTTTTTCCAATCTTAATAGATCAAAGATCTGATCTTGAAAAGGTAAAAATCTGTAATGGAATGGAGGTAGCGCGACCACACCTGAGCTGGTGTAGTTCAGGAAATATGGATACGCATTAAAAAACCAATCAGCAAAAAACTGTGCGCACAACGTCGACACCAGTAAATAAAAACCTTTTAGACGTAAACTGGGAAGACCAAAAATAATTCCAACTAAACCCGCAACGATACCCGCACACAAAAAAGCTAACCAAACATTCATCCAATCCAATCTAAACAAAAGGTTAAATGCGGTAAATGCTCCAAAGCTCATAAAGCCCGCTGTACCAAGCGAAAGTTGCCCGGTATATCCGGTTGCAATATTTAAGCCTAAAGCCGCCATGGAGAGCACCATCATTGGAATGAATATTGCGCTTAGTAAATAATCACTAGCTAGCCATGGAACCACAATAAACATAACTGCCAAAAACGCCCACATAATCCAACGGTCTTCACGAACCGGCACCATACGGCGATCTTCACTGTAGTTATTTACCTTTTGGCCTGTCTCACGATAATACATTTTTAAAAATCCAGTTTATATTCTTTCAATTTCAGGTTCGCCAAAAATTCCAGTCGGCCTAATCAGCATAAACACAAGTGCAGTAAAATAAGCCCACCAGTTCTCAATCCCTTGACCACCAAATAAATCAGCCAAGAAGATTTCACCGAGTTTCTCACTAGAACCAATTATGAGCCCTCCAACAATACAACCTGGTATCGAAGTCAAACCACCAATTAGGATTACCGGTAAGCCTTTTAAAACTGCATCGGTTAATGTGAATGACACGCTAAGACGGTCCGCCCAAATGAGGCCAACAATAAAAGAAATTACACCGGTTACCGCCCAAACAATGGCCCATATTTTAGTTAGTGGTATACCTACTGCCTGCGCAGCCATGTGATCATCTGAGACTGCCCGCAAAGAGAGCCCAGTACGCGTATACTGAAAAAATAGATACAAACCCACTACCATTACAAGCGCCACTCCAGCCGCAAAACCATCAAATTTACTAACCAATATATCGAGCCATGGAATATATTCGGAAACGAAAATTGGTTCAGAAGGAATACCCAATTCAATACCATGCACAGCCGAATCCCATGTTCCTTGAGCCAAACCCTCCAAGAAATAATTCAAACCCACCGTCGCCATAAACAAAGACAATAATGATTGGTTGGCTAATGGGCGCATTACCGTTCGCTCAATGAGTATGCCCATAATAATCATTACCACTGCGGTAATGACAAATGCCACGATGGGATTAACTTGTCTTTCAGTTAAACTAACAAAGGTTAATGCCGCAAATAACAGCATGGTGCCTTGTGCAAAGTTAAATACGCCTGAAGATTTGTAAATCAGCACGAAGCCTATACCAACTAGCGAGTACATAACTCCAGAAAGCATTCCACCTATCAATACTTCTAGGCCAAACAGTGTAAACATTTCAGAAAATGCAGTACCTATAGACGCAATAAATTCCACTTAAGATCTCCTCCTACGCTATACGCTTGTGTTGTTGGTTAGTCTTCATGACTTACACCTAAATACGCATCAATTACAGCTTGGTTGTTTATCACCTCTTCAGGTGTGCCATCACCAATTTTTGCACCATAGTCCATCACCACAACATGATCAGATACATCCATCACGACGCCCATATCGTGCTCGATTAATACAATGGTTGTACCACGATTACGGTTAATCTCTTGAATGAAGCAAGCCATATCAAGTTTTTCTTCTATATTCATACCCGCTATTGGCTCATCGAGTAATAACATTCTTGGCTCAGCAGCTAATGCACGACCTAACTCAACACGTTTTTGCAAACCATAAGACAAACCAGAAACAGGTGTTTTTCGAATTGATTGCAAACCTAAAAACTCAATAATTTCTTCAACCGCTTCTCGATGAAAATTTTCTTCTTTTTTGCTACGCCCAATACCCAAAGCGTTTTCAATAAAAGTTGCTTTCATCATCAGGTTTCTGCCGGTCATCATATTCTCAACCACTGACATTCCTGAGAAAAGAGCTATATTTTGAAAAGTTCTACCAATCCCCATTGTCGCAGCAGAATGCGGCTTCATTTTGGCGAACTTTTTACCTTCGTACGTAATAGAACCTTGCTGTGGGATGTAAACGCCATTAATAACGTTCAGCATAGAACTCTTACCTGCTCCATTTGGACCAATCACTGCACATATTTCACCTTTATATACTGTGAAACTGATATCGGTGATGGCTTTTGTTCCTCCAAATGCTAGATCGATATTCTCGATCACCATATGAGGTTCTTTTCCGTTGACTCCGTTGCTCACTTATTTTTTTCCAGCAATTATTTTTTAGTTTATTTAAATTTGTTTGTTGATTTTTTAGATTGATTCAATTCTTAATTCTGCAACCGTTTGGCCGCTTGAATCGTCTTTAATTTCAACACTTTTTTGAGACGAATACATTGCATTCACTAATGCTTGATGGGTACCCATCACTACATCACGTTTAATTTTACGTGAGCGCGTTATTTCGCCTTGTTCTACATTAAATTCTCGAGGCATCACTACAAAACGTTTAACAGGAGGACAATTTTCTCCTTCTGTTTCACTCAAATGCGCATTCACATCATCGACAGACTTCTTAACCAAGTCGTAGACTTCTTGTTTGGTTGCTAATTCGCGGTAGCCTGCAAAACGTACATTATTGACCTCAGCCCAACTGCCAACGGTTACTCCATCAATTACAATAAAAGCTGCAATGGAGTCTTGCCCATCACCAAGTGCGACGGCTTCTTCTATATAAGGCGATGACTTTAAGGCCGCTTCAATTCGATGTGGAACAAACATAGTCCCGCTACTAAATTTGCCTACTGAATCAACACGGTCAGTTACATGTAAAGCACCGTTTGAATCTATTTTGCCCAAATCACCGGTTTTAATCCAACCATCCGAATCTTTTACTACAGCAGTAGTATTTGCATCACGATAATATTCTCTAAATGCATTTATACCTTTAAATGCAATTTCACCATCAGCTAATAGTTTGATTTCTACCCCTGATAATGGTGTTCCCATACAATTTTCACCATCAGCACTATTTAATTGCTCAGCGCCTTGCACACATATAAAGCCTGCGCCCTCCGCCGTGCCATAACATTTTTTAAGGTGTATGCCTATTCCGCGGAAAAAATTAAACACTTCCGCACCCATAATATCGCCACCTGTAAAGGCTTTTCGTAAATTTGACAGACCATAAACATTTTTAAGTGGTCCAAACATTATAATGCTACCGATTTTCCACTTAAAATTTTCACCGCCAGAAATTGCCTTACCAGATAAAAATGTTTCACGCATATCTTTAGAAAATTTGAACCACTTTTCAAAGCTTTTTGATCTTGATCGTTGGGCACGCGCAATCACTTCTGAATATAGATGTTTATAAAAATGAGGCGGCGCGTATAGCAGTGTTGGTCCTATTTCACGAAAATCTTGCATTATTGTTTCAGTACTTTCAGGACAATTTATTGTAAATCCCTTTAATAACCATAATGTATAAGTGAACAATGCATTTGCTGCATAGGATAGAGGTAAAAATGCTAGTATCTCTTCGTTTTGCTTTATCCTTTCTTGATTTGCAAATGCTACCCCAGTATTTACTAAGCTACCATTCGTATGCACGGCTCCATGTGGAGTGCCTGAAGTACCTGCTGTATAAAGAATAAATGCATCGGTGTCTTGCGTGACCTTTGAAGTAACGTCTTCAAAAAAGCTTACGTGTTCTTGCGCAAACTTTTTGCCAGTTTCTTGTAGCTGCTCAACACTGCTTAAGTGTGCCTGGTCGTAATTGTTCATGCCACGACCGTCGTTGTAAATTACTTCACTTAAATATTCACACTGATCAGTAATACTGAATAAAGCATCGACTTGTTGCTGATCTTGAACAATTGCCACTTTTGCTTCGCTGTCATTTAGAAAAAATGCAAGTTCTTTTGGATTGGAATCTGGGTGAATCGGAACGGGCACTGCCCCTAGACATTGCACCGCGATCATTGCGAAATAAAGTTGAGGTATATTGTTACCAATGATGGCAACTTTATCGTTTGGCTTAAGTCCTTTTGCAGCTAAACCACAAGCCAACGCTTTAACGATGGGATCTGCATCACTCCATGTCCATGTTTTCCATAATCCATGATACTTATATCGGATCGCAGGATCGGAAGTTCTTGTTGTTGTTTGCTGTAAAAAAAGACTAGGAAATGTATCCATGCTAAA
Organism: uncultured Thiotrichales bacterium; assembly: GCA_964468615.1. GTDB lineage: Bacteria > Pseudomonadota > Gammaproteobacteria > UBA4575 > UBA4575 > JABDMD01. Next base: position 5,101 of record CAYXVH010000172.1, read on the forward strand.
AATTCAAACCCCTATCGCTCCATCTGTTTACTGGTCAAATAATTATAATATTTATCGAACAGTTTTATAAGTAATAACTATAGTAACGTTATTACTTTAGTTTGAGCTAATCGCCCAAAACCATACTGCCAGTACCTAGTTTAAAAAATTTAAGTAAAGTGCGTCCGTATTCTTCTATTTATTGTTATATCGCTTAGTAGCTGACTGCCCTATATACGATATCAGACAAGACCGCTAAACTACACTAGCAAACCAATACTTTGCAAGCTTTTGTGTAAGCAAAGTGTAGATTAAATCTGGGAATATTTCTTGAAAAATCAAACTCACACAAGCGTGATTTTAGGCAAGTTTGTGCTGATTAATTGTGCAGGAGGTATCACAATTTAATCAACAAGACCTTATAATCAGTATGGTTAATAACGTGCTTACTGAATTAAATCAACTAGGGTAGGAATGGTTTTTAGAACAATTCTAAACGATCAAAAGTTGTACAGAATTCATTTGCGATAGTGGGATATCATCTTAATATTGCTCACATTAGCTTGCAAAAAATCGCGCTCAAACTCATCGCTCTTCATAGGTTTACCAATATAGTAACCCTGAATATAGTCACAGCCCTCTTCCTCAAGCAATTTTTGCTGCTCACCCGTCTCGACACCCTCGGCGAGTACTTCTAAATTCAAACTTTTGGCTAACGCAATGATTCCTTTTACGATTAACCGATCTTCGTTATTGGTTTCAATATCACGCACAAATGCTTTATCAATCTTAAGTAAATCAATAGGGAATTTACGTAAATAATTCAGTGAAGAGTAACCAGTACCAAAATCATCAATGGAAAGTTTCACTCCCATGGCTTTCAACTCGTGGAGAATTGAAATAACATCTTCGGGTCGTTTCATAATGGTGCTTTCAGTAATTTCTAATTCTAAATATTCAGGCTTTAGCCCCGACTCGGCTAAAACATGCGCAACTTGTGCCGTGATATCACCGTTCTCAAGCTGTCTGCCCGATAAGTTTACGGAAACAGGTATGGGCTTATGACCTTTATCAATCCATGATTTCACTTGTACGCATGAACTAATTAGCACCCATAAACCTAGTTCAGAAATCAAACCGGTTTCTTCAGCCAGTGGGATAAAATCGTTAGGTCCTACAAGACCTTTTTTTGGATGGTTCCATCTTACCAAAGCTTCCATACCCATCACTTTAGAAGTCTGCAAATCATATTTAGGCTGATAGAACACATCTAATTCTTCACGATCTAATGATTGACGTAAATCTTGCTCAATTTCTACTTTATTAGTTACCACCGCTTCCATTTCTGGCTCATAAAATAAGAAACTTCCACCGCGCTCTTTGGCTTTAAACATGGCCGTGTCGGCACGCTTCATTAACTCACCAATATCGACACCATCTTCCGGGTGTATAGAAATACCAATACTGGCAGTAACATAAATATCTTTGCCACCAAATGAATAAGGCTCGCCTAATTTCCTGCAAATTTTATCAGCGATATTAGCAACTACTCCTCGATCCTCAATACCATCCAATGCCAAAGTGAATTCATCTCCACCCAGACGTGACACGGTATCTACTGAACGTACACAACTTAGTAATCTCTCCGCCACCTGCTTGAGCAACATGTCGCCAACATTATGCCCCAAAGTATCATTCACATATTTAAAGCGATCTAAATCTAAAAATAACACTGCAAGCATTTGCGATTGTAAACGCACTCTCTTAATTAGCTTGCTCATTTGATCAATGAACATTGTGCGATTTGGTAATCCAGTGAGTGAGTCATTATATGCCAGTTCACGCACATGTACTTCTGCTCGACTCGCTTTAAGCAACCGAGAAACACGTTGGCGCATTACCGCAAAGTGAACCGGCTTGGGAATAAAATCTGTAGCGCCAGAATCAAACGCTTGCTCAATAGAACGCTCATCTTCAAGTGCAGTAACAATCAATATCGGCACATGTTTACCGCCCTTGAGCATGCGAATTTTTCTGCATGCATCAAAGCCATTTAAATTTGGCATCAAAGCGTCTAGAAGTATCAAACCAGGCATGCTTTGCTCACAACGCTTTACGGCTTCAACACCATCAGATACTGATTCAATCTCATAACCATCAGAGACCAAAACATTTTGCAATGCAATACGCATACTGCGGTCATCATCTGCAATCAAAATTCTTTCCACAGCTGTTTGCATTAACAGTGTGTCTTCTATAGTTGTATTAATTTCTTTTCTTAAATCACTCAACACAAGGGCTGCTTGTGGAAATATAGCTTGAACCAATTCATGCGCACCTTCTACAGAGTCATTTCTACCTATTTCTTCTAACAGCCTCGCAAGACGGACTAACCTAGATGCACCAAAGTTTGAACTACTGCCCTTTATACTATGCGCATAATGACGTAATGAACTCGGGTCTTTTTCTTCCACGCTCTTTTCAAGAGAACGTAATAATATCTCCATGTCATCTATATACACTTGCACCATATCGTTGAAGCCATCACCTACATTTTCCCGCAATGTCTCAACCGCACCTTGATCAATGGAGCTTTGCTCATCAACCTCAATTGCAGTCGAGTGATTAACCATGGTTAAGTTAGCATCTGTATCCAAGCCAACATCTTCTACAACTGGAACAGCCTCAATCCATCGATCAAGTTTTTCAATTAACTTTTCAAGCTTAAGGGGTTTTCTTGTGTAGTCATTCATTCCAGCCTGAATACATTTCTCACGATCTCCTTCAAGCACATTTGCCGTCATAGCAATAATAGGGATCTGGGATACTTCTGATTCAAGTTGACGAACTTTATTAGTGGTTTCATAACCATCCATTTCCGGCATATTACAATCCATAAAAATGGCATCGTACTTAGCAAGCTCAAGTAGTTTTAACGCTTCAATTCCATTATTAGCAATAGAGCATTTACAACCAAGCCTTTCTACCATGGCTTGCGCTACTTGTTGGTTAGCACGGTTATCTTCAACGATTAAAATCGTTGCATTGAAGTTTGGAATAGATTTTGAACCTGGAGCAATTTTATCTTTGTCCGTAATGATTGGCACTGGCATATTAATCATGTCAGAAATACAATTAAATACAGTAGATTGACGCAAAGGCTTCTTAACGTAAGAATCTATTTCTCTAAATCGCTCTAGAAATGCTTCAGGATTAAATTGATTTGTCATCAACACCAGCTTCATCGGTGCAATATTTGAGTCTTTAGCAATGGTACGTATCAACTCGATGCCATTAACATCACCCATCGTCTCATCTACAAAACCAACATCAAATGGTCTTTTTTTATCATTCGCTTCACGTAGTAACTTTATAGCTTGATCATCATTCTTTGCACTTACAACATATGCACCCCATTCTTCAAAAGTCTGCTGCAAGTTCGCGCGTACCATTTTACTGTCATCAACAATAAGTATTCGTAAACCTGATGCAGTTGAATGTCGATTATCAAATACATCTGCTTTAGAAGACATTTCCTTAAACGGTATCTCAAACCAAAACGCACTGCCCATGCCTACATTACTCTTTACACCAATTTCACCATGCATAGACTCAACTAACTGCTTGCATATTGCGAGACCCAAACCGGTTCCACCAAACTTTTTAGTTGTTGATGCGTCCTCTTGCTGAAATGCCTCAAATATTTTCTGTTGTGCGTCTTCAGTAACACCAACACCCGTGTCTGTCACTTCAAATCTTAAAGTAAGATAACCACTTTCATTTGCAACGTTATGCACTTGAAAGCCTATTTCACCCCTATCGGTAAACTTAACAGCATTACCACCCAAATTGATGAGCAATTGACGAATACGACTAATATCTCCTTTAAGATGAGACGGCACATCTTTCCCGATAATGTATGCAATATCCAGATCCTTAAAAGTTGCTTGCCCGGTTAGAATGCCAATAATATCATCAAGTAATTCGCGCAAATTAAACTGTTCATGCTCAATTACCGTTTTACCAGATTCCATTCTGGAGAAACTCAGCACATCATCAATTAAATTTAAAAGCGCATCACTTGAGCTCTGTGCAACACTCACATATTCTTTTTGCTTAGGCCCTAATTCAGTATCTTTCAAAATATCTAACATACCAATGATTCCATTCAATGGCGTGCGTAACTCATGACTCACATTTGCAGCAAATTCACCTTTAGCATGCGCATATTGCAAAGCTGCTTGCCGAGCATTTTCTAAATTACTTTCTCGATCACCCAATGATTTAATCATTGTATTAAAAGCGTGTTGCATTTGAGTTATGTCTTTTGGCCCCCACAGGCTTGCTCGAACACCCATGTTCCCATCTTCAGCTTCATGCATGAAACCGGCCAGCTCTTTAAGCGGTTTGATTACACGATCTGTAATTGAAAATAAAACAACCGCTAAAATTGCAGAGAGTACTAATGATATTAATATATTTATATTTAATATCTTTCGCTCAAGAGCATGCAAACTTTCTTTTCCCATACGCACCCGAACATAACCAAGCAGCTCTTTTTCTTGCACCTCATCAATAAACGGTAACTCAGCAATAACTGGATCTGTACCACGCGCAAAAACCGGTGACACGAAATACCATGCATCATTTGATTCTGAGACTAGTTGTATTTCATTTGGCCAATGCGCCGCATTATCTGCAAGTGCGCTATCTCCATATTTAATTAGCGGCGCTTTCTGAACATCAAAAACCGCAACACCTTCAACGTCTTGGAAATTCTTAATCGCCTCTACATTATCTTGTGCACTTTCTTCACTGAGATAAAGCAATGCCAATATATTACGCTCAGCAAAATCACGCGTAATCTGAAATCCTTCAGATTCAACTTTTTGTTCAACCTGGTTCGAAGTTAAAGTGGTAATTAAATAAGTTGATAATGCAGCCGTAATAAAAATACCAACCAAAAACGCAGTAACAAGCTGCTCTTTAAAGCCTCTTGTGTAAAAACGTCTAATTATTCTGAATGGATTCATAATTGCTTATTTTCTTTGGCTTACTCAGACGGGAACACCACGTCATATCTACGCAATTCTTCACTAGTAAAACGCACCCCAATGTGCTCCGCAGTACGCTTGTTAAAAGCGGTTTTTAAATCTTCCACAGGAACCATCCTGTTTATCTTTGCACCACCGTTTAATTCTTCTAAGGCTACCTCACCAAGACTTAAACCAAGCTTCATATGGTCCGGGTACATTGCAAACAAAACTCCTTTGTTTACATGAGCAGGGCTACTTGAAAACACTGCTACATAATGTGACCACGATTTCTCAAGCACAAAAGACAATAATGTACGGTTATCCATTGAGGTCGAATCAGGCGGCAACCAAATTGCAGCATTCTTAATTTTTAAACGCTTAAATATTTCGCGATATATTTTCGCAGACTGAGAAAGACTAGAAGTTGTATACGTTACTAGTTCCAAGTCATGCTTTGATGCAGCAGACTCCGCTTCCTTAATTAACCACTCTGATTTTTTAGGGTTATAAACGACAATTACTTGTTTAATATTTAGTTTTTGTTGTTTTAATGTTGAAAATAATTTGTCAGGCGAAGCAGCAAAGGATATACCCGGATGCATTATTGATTTAGGTTGCAATACACCACTTAATACTATTGGAATATCTTGTGAAAATTGATTTGCAGCTTTTTCACCACGCCCACCCAATGCTACACACACCTTGATATCATTCTTTCTTATCCAAGCATCCAAATCTTTTTGGGAAAAATCTTTTTTTAATATATAGCGTTTTGTTCGCCCATTAACTTTTTTCTCAACCCCATCAGCAATATCATCAAATATTTTGTTATATGGCGCACGTAATTCAGGGAAGATCACTGCAACAGAGGGTGTTGCTGCAAAACTTGGAAAGGATAAAATCAGTAAAAATACACACACAGCCAGAACTATTCTTTTGACAGAATACTTCGTTGTGAAAAAATTACTGTAATATAGATTTCTAATCATTAAACTTTTTCGAATTCTTTATATTTTTTATATGCCTTTATGGTTAAATTAGTTTAATAATCAAATCGCAACTCCCCCCATACACTCCTTCTAGCTAGCGGCAAATCATTTGGAATAGCACCAGTGGCACCTAAAGTATTCTCGCTAGGCTCGAATGCTCGTTTGTTGAATAAATTTCTGGCTGATAACGCTAACTCCCATTTATTACTAAATGCACGACTTCTTAGGGTTACATCAAAAATATCATAATCATCTATATCACTTCGCGTATCACCATCTACACGCTCTCGTTCCATTACAAAATTCCATTGTGGAGAAATAATCCAAGCTGGTAAAAACTCCCAGTTGGCGCGTACGTAAAATTGATGCTGTGGCGCATAACCCGAATTTTCGTCCGTGTCTTGATCTTCTGACTCTTGATATGCGTAATTACCAACGAGGTTTAGATCACGATAAATTGTCCAGTCAAATTCAAACTCGGCGCCATACCCTTCTTGTTCACCAAAGTTTTGTGCTACTGGTGTAAAGCGGATGATGTCATCCCATTCATAGCGATATAAATTTAAACCCAGTTTTAAATTATCTTTAGGTCGATAATCAAATGCGAGCTCTAACGTTTCAATTTCTTCAGGGTCCAGCTCACTATTACCAATGGCTATAGGATTATTTTGGTTTCTAAATTCGGCAAAAGAAGGTGCGCGAAACGATTCACCGTACAATAGTTTTGCGGTTAAATCATGGCGCGCTGCCCACACCAAGGCCAAGCGTGGATTCCAGGTATCGCCAAAGTCATTATAGTCGTCGTAACGCAGACCTGCGGTCAGTTCCCAATCATTACTTAACTGCCAAATATCTTGCACAAACGCAAAAGAATTATTTCGATGCTTTTCAGGAAGGAATGCAAAAGGTGTGTCGGTAAGATCCGTTAGTGTTCCAAACCCTAACGGACTAAAATTACTTTCATCTTCAACTTTGTAAATTTCTTGATGAGTGTAACCAATACCGGACCGTACCGAGTGATTATCAAATCCAGTAAAAATCCCTGTAAGGTTGTAACGCCAATGCCGTTCCCAAACTTCCGGATTTCCGATTATACCATTTGGGAATGGACCTACAGGACCTGGCAAAAATGAACCCGGTGGAAACAACAAAAGATCATCAGAAACTTCTTGCGAAGTATTAAGAAAACTTACCTGCGCTGCAACATCCCAAGTCTCAGTAAATTCTGGATTGTGATAGGTTATGTCAGCATTCCATCGATCACTTTTGAGCTCACCGTTTGGATCCAGTGCTTCTGCAACTCCAGCACCGGTACCTAAATCACGTCTACGCTGCAGTCCTGTTCTAAATTTCCAATTATTTTTTGTAATACTTAAGCGCGTATCAAAATTTTCGGCACCCGTATTCACAGAATCGGGGGCGAGTGAAGTGCCCTGCAAGGTTGCAATATCTGCGTCCACATCTTCATCTTGCCCATCGGTATCACGAAATTCAGCCGAAAAAGCTATATCAAACCCGCCTACTTCACCGCCATAAAGCGCCCAAGCATCTTTAGTATCAAAACTACCTAAACGTGAACCCACTTCCAGCCCATCAATTTCGGATGCTTCTTTTGTAATAATATTTATCACGCCGGCAAAAGCATCCGCACCATACACAGCAGATCCTGGTCCACGAATAACTTCTATTCTAGAAATCGATTCCACTGGGAAACCGCCCCATGCCTGATTTCTATCTCCAACAAATAAATTGTTAATTGATATGCCATTTACCAACATGAGTACTTGTGGATTTTCATTAGTATGAATGCCACGGAAAATGTATAGAGGTAAATACCCTTGAGCACGGCGCGATACATGCAGGCCCGGTACCGTCTCTAATGCTTCATCTATATCTGTTGCACCTATCTCTTTAATATCTTTTGCAGTAATAACGGTAGCAACTGCAGGTGCACGAGAGATGGGTTGCGCACTACCAGTAGCGATACTAATAAATTCTTCATCACCATACAGTTCGATAAGCGCTTCTTCTTCGTCTTCATCGTAATCAGAAAAAGCAGTGCTGGTTAACACTGCAAATATAAGAATACTAAAAAGTATGAGTTTAAATTCAAAACTTGGATGATCGTTCATGCTGACACTCCATACATGTCGTACATAATTATTCCCTTCACTTACCAACAATAATGAGTGAACTTAATTACGAAATGGTTGAGCATCAGCCTCGACACTCAAGCGAAAAAATACATATTAGTGCACCTTAGTTTAAGGAGTTACGGTGAAATTGAAGACGAGATGTGTCGGTAGTTTAATACCGTGGATCAAATAGAATGAAACACGAGCGGTATAAATTATACGATGAATAGTAATGCTTGATTTAAGCAAAATTTACGTTTTGATAGTAATTTGGTTTTTTACCATAAATTATTATCCCCACTCTCTAGCATTCTCTCCTAAATAAGAGACAAACTCACAACGTAGAGGGAAAAATACACCTTCATTAGAAGACTGTGTATCGATAAAGCAAGGGTGAAATCCTGCTGTAAAACATAGTGACATTAAATGATAAAATTCATCAGAGGTCAGACCTTGATCAGCCGCCAGAGCTGCAGCCATTCCAGCCGCATTTAATTTAAATGGATAATTATTTTTCTCGAGTACTTGCTCAATCTCAAGAGCTAATAAAACATGCTCTCCATCTTTATAATCAAGCTTCTCTGAAAGTTCTAACAGTGGCTCAATTCTTTCATCTTTATTAATAATTGGTCGGCCATAGCCTGCTAACATTCTTTTTGACATTAACTCAGTTAGTACAATTTCTTCTAACTTCTCACCTGCTTTTATCCGATTGTTTGTATCAGTTAAGAAATCTATAGCTTTAATTAGTGGTCGTTGTCCGTAATTCGTAGCTTCTGATACCGCTAATGACGCACTTATAGCCAAACTACCTGTACTTCTGACGGTTCCGGCTAACGCTGCAACTCTATTATTCCAAATGCGAGGATCAGGATAGCTTGCGCCAATTATCCATATTCCTTCAAACAAACGCGCTTGATCCTCTGAAAACTCTCTTCCTGTAATGCCAAATAAAAGAACCTGCATCCAGCTAAATTTACTTAATTCCCGAAATACATCTTTGCCTCTAAATACTACACGTTCGCCAGGAAACGATGCTCCCATTGCGGTTACCCAATTATTTTCATGCTGAATTAAATTACTCAGATTTTTTTTCATGCCTTATTACTTATTGATTAAATATTAATTATGGTTGGCCTGGATCCGATTCACCTATCAAATGTAATTTATTTAGAAAGAATGGATATTTCTTAATTCCGTAATTTTTTTGCTCAAGGGCGTGAACACTCGCTCCTGGTAACCTCAGAAGCAAGCACAACATCTCACCTTGCTCACTTGATAATTCCAAATCTTGGAAAGCAGTTGCAGCTACTGACGTAAATGCTATTGGCATGTCTACCGTTTTTTCAAGAGCTGCTTGATTTCCTAACAACCAATTTAGATTGGAATTTGAATTGGATAATGATGCTAACTTTTTTAATGTTTGAACAACGGGTGTGGGGCATGACACACCATTAGGGTCAAACCCAGGCGGGTGCTCCATAGGTTGCCAAATATCAGCACGCTCTTCTTTTGGTGGGTTTAATAAATCTTCTTTCCACTTTTCTAAATCTTGGCCGCATTTTTCCCAGAGTTGCATCACTAAATACACTTCCCTTGCACCACCGTATTGACCTGCGCCTACCGCTAATGC
>CAYXVH010000173.1:0-8005 GCA_964468615.1 uncultured Thiotrichales bacterium
GTGATGTTAAAGAGCCGGGTGTTTATGCAGGGAATCCATTGTTGCCATTGCGTCAGTGGCTCAAGAATGCTGCGATAATAAAACAACTTGAAGAGCTAAAGAAAACTGTTAGTCGACTTGAAAAGCTTTCAAAAAAGTAAAGCTTTCATGTTTTTGATGGTATGGAGACTCTATTTGAAAAGTTTGATAGCCAGTATCAAGTCCAGCAATTAGCAGAAGAGTTCTATGATGTGATGGATCGTGATTCGAAAGCAAAAAAATTGCGCAGCCTGCATCCGGAAAATCTTTTTTTCACCAAAAAAATTCTTTATCGGTTTCTCGTGCATTGGTCAGGTGGGCCAGAAATATTTAACGCTGAGTACACTAATTCAACATGGCTAGAGTTGAGACATCGGAATGTTGAGCTAAGCGAACAGCATCAACATCAATGGTTATATTGTATGGAAACGGCAATGAAGAACTTAGAGTTTAAAAGTGAATTAAGAGAGGAGCTGATAGCAAGGTTCTCTAGTTTAATAAATTCTATGCTTGCGCAGCGCTTAAGACCCAATATGAGTTCTAAAGATTAGCTTGGCTACGAAGGATCCAATGTGGGTGTTTAGGTTTTGTTTATATGAGAGGCGATACATCGTTCAACTTTTCTCCACATGACACGCTCGTTATGGGTCAAGCGATTCTCAAAGTTATCTAAAAGTCCTGCATAGGCGGCGAATAGTTTTTCAGTAACTTGCAGTCCTTTCACGGTTAGTTCTATTTGGATAACTCTACGATCATTCGTTAGACGGTTACGCTTAATGAGGTTGCGGAGTTCTAGCTCATCTACATTACGCGTGATTGATGCGCCATCAGTACTCATGATATCGGCAACTCTTGATGCAGTTTCTGCTCGTTTTGAAAAAAGCATTTCCAGCACTAACCATTGGTTCATGGTTAGATTCACTTTGCGTAAAGGGTATTTGAGTCGTTGTTTAGATTCGTTAACTATATTCATGCCTAGAAATGCCGTTGCAATGTTTGCACTTAGATTGGAAGGATAGTTTTTGGTTTGGCTATCTAAAATTGATATGTTTTCTGTAATTTTCATAGCTGGTCGAAGTGTTAATGATAGGCAAGTAATAAGATTATAGTTTGAGGTAAGTGGGTTTTCTGTTAGCTCAAAGATCGAGGGTATATTCGTTTTCAATTACTGAAAATATTACTTTCCCACTTATGGTGTAACCTAGAAAAAACGTCTTTGGATTATCATTACTATTTATCATCTCTTCAGCATGTCTTACGTTCATGTCTAAAATTATTGCGCTCAACCTATGATCGGTGAGGTACTGAGTGGAAATAAAAACAGTTTGCATAAGGTGTCGCGTTGTAAGTGAGAATTTATGTAAAGCTTTGCTTGATAACAATTCGTATTTGACTGTGTCAGATGAACGTATAGATTTAAGATGGTTTGCTATTCGTAGTGCTTTGTTTGCATCGTCCATTTGTTTCTAGCATGAGCTTAAACAACTAATTTAGAAGATAGGTCGCATATATGTCTGTACGGTAACGCGCTTATATCTATGCGTGTAGTCAAAGTATGTAATGTAGTTGTGTGTCGAGGAACAAATATGAGCCAATAGGAGCATTTACTAATTACTTCTTAAATAATTTGTTCAGATTGTTTATTTTACCTATTTGTTTTTTTCGGGATCTGGTGTGCTCAAATTACAAAGGTTCAATCCGGACATCCGTTATGGAGGCAACTGGTTAGGCAGGAAAGCTTCACCCAGTACAACGGGTTTGTCTGCGCCGGTTACGCTAGGAATATTTCCCGGGTTTAGTTTTTGATTTTGTTTGGCTAACCAGGCGAATGCCATAGCTTCCATCCATTTGGAAGGTGCTCCATGTTCGCTAGTTTGTTCCAGAGTGGTTTTTTCTAAGGATTTTTCTAATTGTTTAACCAGGAATTTATTTTCGCTACCGCCGCCGCAAATAAGAACCTTTTTGCTTTGTGGGCACCAAGTATCAATGCTGTCAGCAATACTGAATGTGGTTAGAGCTAGCAATGTTGCTTGGATATCTTCGGGGGAAACGGTTGTGCCATATGTGTCGAGTTGATGCTGTATCCATTCTAAGTTGAAATGTTCTCTTCCCGTAGATTTTGGAGGCAAGCTTGTAAAGTAGTTATCTTCAAGCATTTGTTTAAGTAATTGCGAATTTACTTCACCACTTTGCGCCCAGTTGCCGTCTTGGTCAAATGGTGTGCCCAAATGTTTTTGGGTCCATGTGTCCATAAGCGTGTTTGCGGGCCCCGTATCAAAACCAATAATAGGTTCGTCTTTATTATTTGGTAATTTGGTAATGTTTGCTATTCCACCTAAGTTTAGTACTACGCGTTCTTCAGTTGAGCTTTGTAAAACTTCTGCATGATAAGCGCATGCTATAGGTGCGCCTTGTCCGCCGGCATCAATATCAGCTTGTCGAAAATTACCAACTGTAGGAATACCAGAAGAATCAGCAATAAATTGCGCATCACCGATTTGAATGGACACTGCAGGAATACCTTTCGGGTCATGAAAAACGGTTTGACCATGACTGCCAATAGCAGCAACTTGCTCTGCATCAATGGATGTCTGTTTTAATAATTGTGTAACAGCATTGCAAGATGCTTCTGAAAATTGTCTGTCTAGATTTTCAAATTCTTTTGGTTGTTGTCGTGTAGCAATGAGTGAATTGATATCGCTACGCAATGAAGAACTTATGGCTTGGCTGTAACTAGAAACGATATGTGTATTGGATTGTTCGAAATCCATGAGTACTGCGTCAATCGCATCAACGCTAGTGCCTGACATGAGCCCAATATAGTATTCGGGCATATGGGTTGAATAGATTTATAAGTCGCGCATGACTAATGCGTTTTGTGTATACGCATCAAGTTGCACAACCATAGGTTGAATTGATGCCTGGAATCGATCCATTTCTGAATCAGGTAATGGATTTGCGCTAGGTAATTTAACTTTAAGAGGGTTGCGGTGTACACCGTTTACACGAAATTCGTAATGTAAGTGTGGTCCTGTAGCTAATCCAGTGCTGCCGATATAGCCAATAATTTGTCCTTGCTTTACGCGTGAGCCGACTCTTGCTTTACCTGCATACTTTGACATATGTGCGTAAAGAGTCGTGTATGTGTTGCCATGTCGAAGAATAATTGTATTTCCGTAACCACCTTTTCTGCCACGGTGAACAACTTTGCCGTCGCCAGTAGCTTTAATTGCGGTTCCTGTTGCAGCCGCATAGTCCACACCTTTATGTGCACGAATTTTATTTAAAACTGGATGTTTACGTCTTAAATTAAAACGCGAGCTTATACGTGCTAGATCAACCGGAGTGCGCATAAATGGTTTACGCATGCTTTTACCATCAGGAGAGTAAAATTCTGTTTTATCATTGCTATCAGTATAGCGATAGGCGCGATAGGTGTGATTATTGTTTACAAATTCTGCGGCAATGATATTTCCATCACCCACTTTTTCACCTTCTAAAAAAAGTTCTTCATATACCACTGTGAAACTATCACCTTCGCGAATATCGAGTGCGAAATCCACATCCCAGCCGAAGACTCCTGCTAAGCCCATGATTAGGCTATCAGACATGCCGGCATCTTGTCCGGCTAGAAATAAAGATTGGTTAATCGTCCCGGTTGCGACTTGAGAAATTCTATCTAATTCGCGATCAGCTTCTTCGGTGATGAAAGTGTCGTTGTCTCTATATAAAACGAGTGATTTGGTGATGCTTTTTTCAAGCTCTAATTTGTCAATGCCATCGCTACCAAAAGTAAAATGCATTTTTTGGCCAGGATAGATTTTTTTAAATGGTTTTGCTTGTTTGCCTAAATTTAGTATTCGCGTTAATTCATTATGAATATCAAGTTTGCTAAAAATAGAAGATAAGGTATCACCTTTTTTAACGACTACAGTTACATCGCTTACTTCTACGATAGGCTCTGGCTCGATTATTTCTAATGCTTCTGTAGATGAATTTGCAGGCGTAATTTCTTGGCTATTCTTTTTGGGAACTAGTAGTGTAAGTGTTTGACTTTGGCTTTGCTCTGCTACAGGCTTAAGTGGTAATGCAATCGTTTGATTACTATCTTTGGTTTGTTCTAGTGTTGCTACATTTGAGTCAACAGCAGCAGATAAATTAGAGGCACTAGTGGTAGTCTGATTAGATTGTGCTAAAACTACACTAACGATTAGAATGCCGATAAATGCGGTGGCTGCAAGAATATATGCGGGGACGTGATATTTTGCGCCCTTGCCAGTTGACGCAACATTCTTAAAGTCAGTCCCAATTAAAGAATTGTAATCCACGGAATTTGTTTCAATTTTTAGCATAAAATAACGTCCTTGCACCCATTGGTCAATGAATTTAACAATACTCATAATTCTTCTAAAGAGACGGTCGCCTTACCGGTCGTTCGTTATGGGCCATTGGTTTCCTGGTTTTAAAAATAGCTGAAAATGCACCTAATATGCAAATAGATGAATTAGTTCGCGGGGCTGAAGAGGTCTTACTTCTGGATGAACTGAAATCCAAGCTCAAAAAAGGCCGTCCTTTACGTATTAAGGCAGGTTTTGACCCCACTGCGCCTGATTTGCATCTAGGTCATACGGTACTTATTAATAAGCTTCGCCAGTTCCAACAGGCGGGGCATGAGGTCATTTTTTTAATTGGTGATTTCACCGGCATGATTGGTGACCCGACTGGTAAAAATGTCATGCGCAAGCCTTTGACCGAAGAAGAAGTTCAAGCCAATGCTGCCACTTATAAAGAGCAAATTTTTAAGATTCTAGATCCAGCTAAAACAGAAGTAGCTTTTAACTCAACTTGGATGGCTAAAAAGAGTGCTGCAGATATGATTAAGTTAGCTTCTAAACACACGGTTGCACGCATGTTAGAGCGCGATGATTTTGATAAACGTTATAAGAGCGGTAAGCCGATAGCTATTCATGAATTTCTTTATCCTTTAGTTCAAGGTCAAGATTCAGTAGAACTAAAATGTGATATTGAATTGGGTGGTACAGATCAAAAATTCAATTTGCTTGTGGGCCGCGAGTTGCAAAAAGAAAGCGGTCAAGAGCCGCAAGTGATTATGACCATGCCCATTTTAGAAGGCTATACGCAAGGACCGGAAAAAATGTCTAAGTCGCTTAATAACTACATAGGTATAACAGACTCGCCAAACGATATATTCGGTAAAATCATGAGTGTCGATGATGAAAAGATGTGGCGCTATTTTGATTTGTTAAGTTTTCGTTCAATAAATGAAATCGAAAGTCTTAAAAAAGAAGTTGAAGAGGGTGCTAACCCAAGAGATATCAAATTTAAACTAGCTGAAGAAATTATTGAGCGTTTTCATGATCAACAAGCTGCTGCTTCTGCTCAAACTGATTTTATTCAGCGCTTTCAAAAAGGCGCCATGCCGGATGATATTCCAGAAAAAGAAATTCAAGCAACGGACGGTAAAATTGCAATAGGTAATCTATTGAAAGAGGCTGGTTTGGTGGGCAGTACCTCCGAAGCGATGCGCATGATTAAACAAGGTGCGGTTAAAATTGATGGCAATAAAGTGGATGATCCGAAATTAATGTTATCAACCAGTACTTCTGCAGTATTTCAAGTTGGTAAACGTAAGTTTGCAAAAGTAACAATCAACTAATGATAGTGAAAACATGGAGTTGGTAAACCATGGCTGAATCAGAATAAGTAGATGCGAATATTCCTGAAGATGTAGGGATAAACGCATCGGAGTTAGCAGGCAAGATTGATTTTGGAAAACTTCAATCAATGGCTGAACAAGGTTTTCATCAAGTGCTCGCTTGGGCACAAAGCCCACAGTTCTATGCGCAATTAGGTCTAATTTTTGCTGCCACCACATTTGCATTTTTAGCTGCAAAATTTATTGGAAAATCAATTAATGCTCCATCCGATCCACCACAGCCAGGGTCGATGAGCAAGTGGCGAGGCTTTCTGTATCGCTTAAAAGGTGTTTTATTTGCGCTATTCACTTTTATCTTTCTTGGGGTGGCCAGCGCTTTAAGTGATGCTACTGTTGATCAGTCTTGGCTAATCAAAATTGCTCAAGGCCTTTCTGTTGTCGCAGTAATTTATTCTGTAAGCCGGCAATTTGTTAATAATGATGCAGTAAAATTTCGTTAAATGGGTCATTATCCCTATTGCTGTTCTGTATGTATTTGGTTGGCTGGATTATGTTACTGCGTATTTAGATTCAATTAAATTACAGCTCGGTAACATCTCGCTTTCATTGCATGCCATTGCGCGCGTTTTAATCTTTGGCTCAATTTTATTTTGGTTGGGTCGTATATCTAATGATTCTGGCAAGCAGTATATTCGCAAACAAAAAAATATAGATAAAGGAACGAGAGAAGAATTTGCCAAACTATTTGAAATTGGACTGTACTTTTTAATCTTTATTCTGCTGTTGCAAGTGATGGGCATCAGTCTCACTGCTTTAGCAGTAGTTGGTGGTGCACTAGGAGTTGGGCTGGAGTTTGGTTTGCAGGCGATTGCCTCGAACTTCATATCAGGAATAATTATTCTTTTGGATCGATCGTTAACAGTTGGAGACTATATAGAACTTGAAGATGGACGCGGTGGAACCATTCGTGCGTTGAATATGCGATCTACGATATTAGAAACTTTTGATGGTAAAGATATTGTGGTACCGAATGAAACCTTTGTGATTTCTAGTTTTATTAACTGGACGCATGCGGATAACAAGCAGCGTTACTCGATCGAATTTCAGGTGTCTTACGACACGGATATGGAAAAGATAGTTGAGATATTAAAAGAAGTAGTTGCAAGTCATCCCCAGGTTATAAGCGGCGCAGATGCAACGCCTGAAGAGCAGCCTGATGCTGAGATCAGTAGCTTTGCTGATTCAGGTATAGAAATTTTAGTTGAGTTTTGGATGGAAGGCGTCGATGACGGAGTAAATCGAGTGGATGCTGATTTAAAAATGATGATTTGGAAGGCATTAAAAGAAAACAATATCAGCTTCCCATTCCCGCAACGCGAGGTGCGGATTCTGAATTCAAACTAGAGAGTCTGTGATATTTAATATTGCACCGGGCATCCACGCTGAGATGAGCATTTCTAGCGCTAAAATGGGACCAAAAATGGCTGTGGCTGGAACTTTTGATGCTTAAGTTATGGGCAAAGGGGATAGTAATTAATTATTGATCGATTCTACCCCAGTATTCGCTTGACCTATGATAGAAGCGCCCTATAATGCGGCCTCCGCAAATCGAATATCCCACCAAAAGTGGTTTATTTATTTGCGGATTTTTTTGTCCTTTCGTTGACAGAAATAAGATTAAAAACATATACTTATATGTTCGCTCATGCATACATGGCAGAGCGGTTATTTAACAATTGAATAAGTGACTTGTGTGGGTGCCTTGATAGGTACCTTAATTTTTTTTAAGGGTGATAACAATTCAGTAGAAGTGAGTTTTTAAGTTCCTTACGGAACCTAAAGATTCGCCTCGCAAAATTCGCGAAGTAATTCGCAAAAAGTTATTAACTGAAGAGTTTGATCCTGGCTCAGATTGAACGCTGGCGGCATGCTTAACACATGCAAGTTGAACGGTAACGATGGCAAGCTTGCTTGCCAGGCGACGAGTAGCGGACGGGTGAGTAATACATAGGAATCTGCCCAGTAGCGGGGGACAACTCGGAGAAATCCGAGCTAATACCGCATACGCCCTACGGGGGAAAGCGGAGGATCTTCGGACTTCGCACTATTGGATGAGCCTATGTCGGATTAGCTTGTTGGTGGGGTAATGGCCTACCAAGGCAACGATCTGTAGCTGGTCTGAGAGGACGATCAGCCACACTGGGACTGAGACACGGCCCAGACTCCTACGGGAGGCAGCAGTGGGGAATATTGGACAATGGGCGCAAGCCTGATCCAGCAATGCCGCGTGTGTGAAGAAGGCCTGCGGGT
>CAYXVH010000174.1:0-4253 GCA_964468615.1 uncultured Thiotrichales bacterium
TGTGAAAATATCTGCAGCAGGCAATCGAGAAAGTCATGTTCATGATGTAACAATCACTAAAGAAGCTCCTAATTACCACGTCGAATAAAATTTTCGCACGCCATTTCAAATTGTAGTTTTTCATGAAAAATATTCATGCCGATAAAGTATTAATCCTGGATTTTGGATCTCAATACACGCAATTGATAGCCAGGCGTGTACGCGAACTTGGCACTTATAGTGAGATTTATCCTTGGGATATTACCTTGGAGAAAATTAGTGCATTTAATGCCAAAGGCATCATTCTTTCTGGTGGGCCTGAATCAGTAACCCTGCAAGATACACCCGAAGTTTCAAATGAAATATTAAACCTTGGTGTTCCTGTGCTGGGAATTTGTTACGGCATGCAAGCGATTGCTAAACAAATGCAAGGTGAGGTTGAGGAATCAAGCCAAAAAGAATTCGGTTATGCGCAGGTTAATGTTGAAAGCGGTAGCGATTTATTAGCAGGGCTTTCGGATCAGCCTGAAGATAATGGAAAAGCTATGCTAGATGTTTGGATGTCGCACGGAGATCGTGTAGCCAAGCTGCCAAATGGATTTAACGTGATAGCAAGTACAGACAGTGCACCTATTGCTGCTATCGAGCATAAAGAAAAAAAATTATATGGCTTGCAATTTCATCCAGAAGTAACACATACCAAGCAAGGCAAACAAATATTAGGGCGCTTTACCCATGATATTTGTGGTTGTAGTTCCGATTGGACTTCCGCAAATATTGTTCATGAATCCATTGAAAACATTAAGCAACAAGTCGGCAGTGACCAAGTTATTCTAGGATTGTCAGGCGGTGTAGATTCGTCGGTTGTTGCAGCTTTGCTGCACAAGGCAATTGGTGAACAACTAATGTGTATATTTGTTGATACTGGATTGCTGCGCTTGAACGAAGGTGATCAAGTAATGGAGACTTTTGCGCAACATATGGGTGTAAAAGTAATTCGTGTTAATGCTGAGCAACGTTATTTAGAAGAATTAAAGGGTGTCGAAGATCCTGAGAAAAAACGTAAAATTATTGGCAACTTATTCATTAAGATTTTTGAAGATGAGTCTTCAAAATTAAGTAATGCGAAATGGTTAGCGCAAGGCACAATCTATCCAGATGTTATTGAGTCTGCTGGTGCATCTACTGGTAAAGCGCATTTAATTAAGTCGCATCACAATGTGGCTGGTTTGCCTGATGATATGAAATTAAATTTAGTGGAGCCATTACGAGAACTTTTTAAAGACGAAGTGCGAAAGATAGGTGAAGAGTTAGGCTTACCTCGCGAGATGATTTACCGACATCCATTTCCTGGTCCAGGTTTAGGGGTTCGTATACTTGGGGCGGTGAAAAAAGAATATGCGAATCTGTTGCGATTAGCAGATGATATTTTTATTTCAGAGCTTAGAGCACATAATTTGTATGACGATGTATCACAAGCCTTTGCGGTCTTCTTGCCTGTTAAGTCGGTGGGTGTGATGGGTGATGGTCGCCGATATGATTATGTAATTGCATTGCGAGCAGTAGAAACAATCGATTTTATGACAGCACGTTGGGCACATCTGCCTTATGAATTTTTAGATCACGTATCGCGACGAATCATTAATGAAATAGATGGCATTTCAAGAGTAACATATGATATTTCTGGAAAACCACCTGCCACCATAGAGTGGGAATAATGTTAACAACAGCTTTAATTCGTTGACTGAAGACCAAAAATGGATGCATGAGGCTTTGGGTTTGGCTGATCATGCAATGAGCCAACAAGAAGTTCCTGTAGGTGCTGTAGTTGTTTTTGAAAATAAGATTATTGGTAAAGGTTGGAATCAACCTATCGCGTCTCATGACCCTAGTGCACATGCTGAAATTATCGCATTGCGAGATGCTGCCAATACTCTAGTTAATTATCGTTTGTTGAATACAACGCTCTATGTAACGTTAGAGCCCTGCGTAATGTGTGTGGGTGCTATTTTGCACTCTCGTATTAAGAGATTAGTATTTGGTGCCTATGATTCGAAATCCGGAGCAGCGGGTTCTGTGTTTGATGTGCTTTCTGATACTAGACATAACCACATGGTAGAGGTACAAGGTGGCGTGTTAGAAAAACAAAGTGTTGAGATGCTGCAAACGTTTTTTCGCCAACGTAGATGATGGCAGGTAACAATAGTTAACTAGTTTTGGGCAACCAGATCGTAGAGTTCGCCCTTATTTTCAAGCCAGACGAGTAAGTCAAAATAATTACGTATGTTTTGCACATAGACTACAGGCTCTTTGCCTCGCGCATAACCATGACGGGTTTTTTTGTACCACTTTTTATTGCTTAGAAGTGGAAGATACTTTCTTACCTCCATCCAAAGGTCAGGATTGTCACCAGCATTCTGGGTAAGGATACGTGCATCTTCTAAATGTCCAAAACCAACGTTATAAGCCGCGAGTGCCATCCAAGTGCGATCGGGCTCCCCAATGCGCGCGGGTATTTTTTCATGCATAGATAAAAAGTATTCTGTTCCACCGTTTACACTTTCATGAGGATCAACACGATTTTTAATATTGAGATCGTTAGCGGTATCACGGGTAAGCATCATCAAACCTTTAACACCAGTGGGAGAAACAGCATTCGAATTCCATAGAGATTCTTGATAACTTACCGCTGCAAGAAAACGCCAGTCTTGGTCGTACTCAATAGCAGCTTCCTTAAACAGATTTTCATACTTAGGTAAACGTTCGCGCACATGTTTAAGAAATGTGTGACTGTCTACAGGTTTTATATCTTTTACATGGCCAAAATATTTTTCTCTTAAATGAGTAAGCGAGCCATCACTTTCTATTTGCGCAAAAAATTTATTAACGGCTTTTTGCAAAGAATCATCTTCTGATTTCTTCAGGGCCCAAGCGAGTGGTTGTTCTGGCCCTAAGTTAAAGCCGACTCTTAATTTTGGGAAATAGCGTCGCGTAACGGCGAGCTCATTTGAATCGGCAATAGTGTAATCAATTAAACTGTCTGTGGTTAATAACAGCAACTCTTCCGATGTTAAATCTGGATACTCTTTCCACTCTAGTTCAGGGAAGAATTCCTTATGATCTAGGAGCATTTGAGCATGAGAGCTGCCTTTGACTACTGCTATACGCTTGCCTTCAAGGTCGACTATAGATTTAGGCTTTTTTTGGCCGCTTTTATAAGCGATCTGAGAGACCACCTTGGTATATTCCGGGCCAAAGTTGACATAGGCTTCACGTTGTTTGGTATGGGTAATTCCAGCCGCGCCAATATGCGCATCACTATTTACAATGCTTGGTAATATTTGGTGAAACTCATTCTTCACAACAATGTTTAATTCAACACCCAAAAAGTCTGCAAATTGTTTTGCAAGTTCATATTCAAAACCGGTAGGTCCATTTGGACCAATATAATAAGTGGTTGGGCTGTTACGCGTTATAACCGTTAATTTATTTTCGTGTTTAATTTCGTGTAATAAAGATGAAGAATATTTTTGATTGGCAACAATAAGAATTGCAACCACTGCAACAGCGAGTATTAATATCTTAAATGTGCGTAATGCTGATTTCATGGGAATAGCGGTTGCGTTTTACTCTTATTAGATAGTGCTTCCCTATCAGAGTTCATGGGCATTCTAAAAAGTAATAATGTGATGAACTGTGATATGCCTTGCAAGTGTGCATGAATTAGCGAAAAAAATGTAACGAAAATTTCTATTATTTGTTAAAAAGTTCGACTTAATTGGCTAAGTTTTCCACAGTAAAAAACAATACTTTTATAGCAGTTAATTAAACAAAAGCGCTAAGTGACTATTCTTAAATGTTTTTATTGTTTTAGCAGAAATTAGGGTGGTATAGCAGTTGCTTTCAAATATTCAATTTGAAATATGCGTTCATATATCTCAATAGGCGACAGCGAAATAGTCTTTGTAATGTTCGGCTAAATATCAAAATGAATTAATAACTGCTAGAAAAGTAAGTTTAATAGAAATCTAATGAAGGCTTTATGCAGATGAATATGTTTACGGTTTGTGAGAAAAAATATTAATGTCACGTAAAAATCTTATGACTAGGATCGTTAAATTTTAAATTTATCGATCTATTAATAATTTTTGAAAACATTAATTAAAACATTAGAAATATTTTAAAGGTTTCTTGTAGAAGATGTTTTCAATATTTGCGCATTATTAAAAAGAGGAGGAATTACCTAAGGATGTGTTATCTAATAATTGAATTCA
>CAYXVH010000175.1:0-11649 GCA_964468615.1 uncultured Thiotrichales bacterium
ATCGTAATCAAAGCATTTTCAGCAACCAGGTATTGTTGATGAAAGTTTTTAACATCATCTAAGCTAATCGACTCTATGGTTTCTTTAAAACCCAAGGACGGGTTTGCGTAGGGATGTTGGCCATAAATGGCTTTATAAAAAGCTAGACTGGCAATATCTGCTGGCCGCTGCTCTGAGTCCTTGATTGCAATCAAAGCCTGGTTCTTTAAGCGCGAAAAGTCTTTTTCAGGAAAACTTGGTTGTGTAAGCACATCGATAAAAGTTTTCAATGCAGGCTCTAGCAATGCCTCATCCGTAAGGCTGCGCAATGCAACACTGGAGCGATCTAGATTTACACTAGCCCCGTATTGCGCACCCACATCTTCAAATTGCTCGGCAATCGCATCTGCATCAAGAGTTCCTGTACCGGTGTTTAGCAAGCTATGAGTTAACTGAGATAACCCCGTGAGTTGTGCATCGCGCCCACTACCTGCATCAAATGTGATAGCAACATCTAGCATTGCTAATTCAGGTGCTGCCACAAAGAGGGTTTTTACGCCATTAGCTGTATTCCATTGCTCAATTTGCGGTGCTGCCTGCACATAACTAGCAACAAATAAGACACATAAAAAAAGTACGCTGGATAAATATCGGCACGATAATAGTGGGAAATGGCTGATCAATCTAAATTTCATATTCGTTTGCATCATTTTGAATTTATTGTTCTGTATTGCCAGTAGCTTGGTTTTCAAGTGGCTGCAACACGGCTACGGTGAGACCTTCTTCAACTAAATATTTACGTGCCACCTCGCGTACTTGCTCAGCAGTTATTGCATTGACGCGTTGGTTATATTCATCCATAAGTTGCCAGCCCAAACCAACCGTTTCTAAACTACCGATCACTGTAGCTTGCCTTTGTATTGAATCTTGCTGATACACTTCGCTAGCAATCACCTGCGCTTTCACACGCTTTAATTCTTTTTCACTGACTAAGTTTTCTTGTATATCCTTAATTTCTTCATATAACGCCTGCTCAGCTTCTTCAATACTGTGCTTCTCAGTCGGTGTAGCATCAAACAAAAACAACGTTGGATAGCGAGAAAAAATGTTGTACCCCGCACCCGCTGTTGAGACTAATTCTTTTTCTCGAACCAATCTTTTACTCAGCCTTGCACTGCGCCCCCCATCTAAGACAGCACCTAACACAGACAAGGCATAAGGCTCCCATTCCTCTTCAGCAGTTGCTAATGAGGGCGTTTTGTAGCCCAACATAACATATGGCAATTTAGCGATGGCTTTAACCGCGACGCGACGCGAGCCAGTTTGAGGATGCTCCAACCTAGGCTTGCTAGGTTTTACTGCACGGCCCTCAAGCCCACCAAAGTACTGCTCAGCCATCGCAAACACATGTTCAGGGTCTACATCTCCTACTACTACCAATGCCGCATTATTCGGTGTGTACCAGCGTTGATACCAGTCTGCTAGGTCTTCAATTTCGAGATTATTCAAATCATCCATCCAGCCAATGATCGGATGGTGGTAAGGATTATTTATAAAAGCGGCTGAATACAGTTGTTCGTACACCAATGCATTAGGATTGTCGTCGGTACGCAAGCGTCGTTCTTCTTTGACTACTTCAAGTTCACTATTGAAATCTTCCGGTGACAAAACCAGATTCAACATACGATCAGATTCGAGCTCAAAACTTGTCTCCAAGTTATCTTTACCCATCAATTGGTAATAAGCAGTGTAGTCGCGCCCAGTAAATGCATTATCGCGCGCGCCTATCTCTGCTACAGTAGAAGAAAACGTTCCAGAAGGATATTTTTCGGTACCCTTGAACATCATATGTTCTAGTACATGGGATACTCCAGTGATGCCACTATGCTCTTGAGCTGAGCCGACACGATACCAAACCTGTGAAATCACAACTGGAGCACGATGATCCTCTTTGACGATCACTTTCATTCCATTTTTAAAAGTCTTTTCGTGTGTACCACTAGAACTTTCCGCAATGGCTGTTTGATTATCAATTTTTGGGGCAACAGTAGATTTGTCAGATAAACTAGAGCAGCTCGCTACTATAAATAGTAGCGGTAATATTTTTATTAGCTTCATTTGTTACGTGTGAATGTACTTGATGTTAGGATTAGCGCCGTTTTATACACAGCAGTATTTCTTAGACCATACTATAAACATTCGTTCAAAATCTATGCCTGAAACTATTTTAAGCAGCTTTATCTTATGACTGATGCAGGAGTTTTCCAACGCTTACGCAAAGGTTTGTCCAAAACCAGCGATGCCTTAACGGAAGGCTTAGCTTCGGCCGTGCTGGGCAAAAAAGAACTTGACGACGATCTGATCACTGAAATAGAAGATCGCCTAGTGATGGCTGATGTTGGTATCGAAACCACTAATAAAATTATTACCGATCTTGTAGTGCGCGTGAACCGCACTCAACTCACTGATGTTGAAGTCCTTTATGACGCTCTTCAAGAAAGTATTGCGGAAATCCTTATTCCCTGTAACAAACCACTAATTATGGGCAGAATTCAGCCTTTCGCCATTTTAGTGGTAGGGGTGAACGGGGCAGGCAAAACCACCACTATAGGGAAAATCGCACAACGTTTGGTGGAGTATCGACAATCTGTATTGCTGGCGGCTGGCGACACCTTTCGGGCTGCGGCAGTAGAACAGTTGCAAGAGTGGGGCAAAAGAATCAACACGCCTGTTATTGCGCAAAAAAGTGGTGCCGATAGTGCGGCAGTGGTATTCGATGCCTACCAATCGGCTAAAGCGCGTAATGTGAATGTATTAATTGCCGACACCGCCGGCCGCTTACATACTCAACAAAATTTAATGGAAGAGTTACAAAAAATTAAACGTGCGCTACAAAAAATTGACCCCGAAGCCCCACATGAAACACTACTAGTGTTAGAAGGCGGCACCGGACAAAATGCAATTAACCAGGCGGCTGAATTCCATCAGGCTTTAGGGGTTACGGGTATAGCGATTACAAAATTGGATGGCAGTGCAAAAGGTGGCATCGTATTAGCGATCGCAGACAAGTTGCAAATACCCATTCGCTACATTGGTGTGGGTGAGGCCGTAGAAGATTTACGTGTATTCAATGCACGCCAATATGCTGGCGCCTTACTTGGGCGCGAACCAATAACTGCCGAAATAACATAAAACAATAATTTCATAAGTAGGCATGACGCAATGATTGAACTGCAAAATGTTACTAAGCGTTATCCAGGTAACCGCGAGGCATTATCACATCTGGATTTAACCATCGAGCAAGGTGAAATGACTTTTCTTACCGGCCCTTCAGGAGCAGGTAAAAGCACACTTCTCAAACTCATCGCAGCGATCGAAAGACCCACCCGCGGACAAATATTTATTAATCGAAAAAATATTACGCGCATACCAAAACGTAAAGTACCCGCATTGCGCAGGCACATGGGAGTAGTGTTTCAAGACCACCACTTACTACATGATCGAAATGTTTTTGATAATGTTTCACTGCCATTGCAAATAGCAGGCTTTGCGCAAGTGGACATCAATCGCCGTGTACGTGCCGCACTTGATAAAGTTGATTTACTTGATAAAGAACAGATGATGCCAATTACTTTATCTGGTGGTGAACAACAACGTGTAGGCATTGCCCGTGCGGTAGTGCATAAACCTGCTATCTTATTAGCTGACGAGCCTACGGGAAATCTTGATCCAGAACTTTCCGCTGAGATCATGCGTTTGTTTAGCGACTTTAATCAAGTTGGCGTTACCGTACTGATTGCAAGTCACGATTTAGAACTTATTAAACGTATGCAAAAACGTATTATTCGCCTACGCGCGGGAGAATGCGTAGACTCACAAAGTCTACAAGATACGCAAAACTATGAATTCCTGAACTAGCGAATGGTTAGAGCCAGACATCAGCAACCACTTGCCAAACCAAGTATAAAAACTCGTTTGCGTGCATATGTGCGTGACCATGTGCGTGTTCTGCTATTTAGCTTAGGCAAACTTTATCGAACTCCTTTTGCCACTACCTTTACGCTGTTAATGATTGCTGTCGCACTCGCATTACCGGCGTGCTTATATGTACTACTCAATAATCTACAAACGGTCACCCACAAATGGGATGATGCAGGCCAGATTTCACTGTTCTTGGCTACCGAAACTTCTGAACAAGCTATAAAACAATTAAAAAATAAGCTTACAGAACATGAACAAGTAGCAAATGTTGACTATGTTCCAGCAGATTTTGCACTAAGAGAATTTAAAGATCGTAGCGAGTTTGGTGAATTACTAGAAGGCTTACCAAGCAATCCTTTACCTCCAACATTAGTGGTCACGCCTATCGAATCAGCTAAACAAAGTGACTCATTGAAAAAACTTAAAAAAGAGTTTCAATCATTAACTAATGTTGAGCAAGTACAATTAGACATGCAATGGTTACAACGCTTACAGGCCATTACCGACATTATCCGCCGCGCGATTACTGCTATCGGTATTATGCTGGGACTTTCAGTTTTATTGGTAGTTGGTAACAGCATTCGCTTAGATATTGAAAATCGTCGTGCAGAAATTGAAGTCACCAAACTAATTGGAGCAACGGACCGATTTATTCGCCGACCTTTTTTATATGGCGGTATGTGGTTTGGACTATTAGGCGGAATACTCGCACTACTATTAGTGTTTATTGTACTACTCGTAATACGCCAACCCGCTCAAGATCTAATAGGCCTCTACAAAAGTGACTTTAAGCTAATGCTACCGAGCTTTGCGCAAAGCCTTTCGCTAATTGGGAGCAGTATTTTTTTAGGCTTGTTTGGTTCCTGGCTAGCGGTAGGGCATCGCATTGCCAAAATTCAACCTAGTTAATTTCAACTAGTTCTATCTTTCATTGACAGATGTTTACTGCCACCAAGGCGTGCGAAAGGATGCCTTTTTAATAATTTAAGATAGACGTTTCTAGCTTCTTCAAGATTGAAATAAGTATCACTAATCTTCACTCAGCGATCATTTTTCATATTCATCACATAGTAAGTCGACTGAGAAGAAAAAGTTTGTTGATTTTGAGCACTCATCCTTGTGCCTATTGAAATGTTTTCCCAGATAAAGAAATTAAGAGTTAGTTGACGTCACCATTCTTGTTCTAAGTTAGAAACCGAGAGTCGCCAATTAATAACATCTGCGGTATCAAAAACAAGTTCACGCTCATTATTAGCTACGGGTATTCCAGCCAAACGCTTACGGATATAGGGCAAACCCCTTTGTATCCAATGATCAATGGTGGGCTGATCAACACCAAAGATATGTGCTAAATCAGATTTGCTTACTTGTACGCCAGGCATGTATATATTTTTGAGATACGTAATCTATTTAAATTGTATGGATATATATTTTTAGGCGCTTTCGAAATAGACAAAGTCCAAATTTAGATCGATAAAAGGACAGCAGCTCCATTCTGATATTTTGCTGTGAGTGAGTCTCAATATTGTTCCTAATTGGAAGTTACTCAACGCCTGTTTGAATACAAAGATACTGGCTCAGGAATTTCTAACAAGCCGCTACCGGGTGAAGCGTGCATACGAAGCGACGTAACAACAAATCGTGATTCTGTGCTTGTTTTAAGGGCTGCAGACTAAATTCTCACAGCCATAAATTAGTCACTATAGATGGCAAAAAGACTGACGAAATTCACTCTGATAATTTCTTCGCCAAAGCAGCAGATATGGGAAATATATCCGTCTGAGAATTTAGTAAGCACAACTTAAAAACCCCTTTAAAATAATGTATTTAGCTGTTTTAGGTTGCTTGACTTAGCCCAAATTTCCGCAATATTTTAGCTATAAAATTGAACAATTCGGCTCATTAGCACTCTAAGACCAAGAGTGCTAAAATTAGTTTATTAAACAGGTTAACCTAAAGGGGAAATCACACTATATGACAAAGTCAATTATGCCAGCGCAGACCCATTTATCTGTATCTACTGCAAATGTAGACAGCTACATTGCGTCTGCCTATCAAATACCTGTGCTGGATGCTGAGCAAGAACATGCTCTGGCTATACGCCTGCATGAAGATAACGACCTGGATGCAGCACGTACTTTGATTCTCCATCACCTACGCTTTGTAGTACAGGTCGCGCGTGGTTATAACGGTTACGGCTTACCTATCGCTGATTTAATACAGGAAGGCAATGTAGGCCTGATGAAAGCTGTGAAAAAATTTGACCCACATAAAGGTGTGCGTTTGGTATCTTTTGCAGTGCACTGGGTACGCGCAGAAATCCATGAATATGTATTACGTAATTGGCGCATTGTTAAAATTGCTACCACTAAGGCGCAACGTAAATTATTTTTCAATTTACGCAGCAGCAAAAAGCGACTTGCTTGGTTAAACCAAGCGGAAGTTGCAAATGTTGCTGAACAGCTCGGCGTTAAAACAACAGATGTATTGGAGATGGAAAAACGCCTCAGTAGCCCTGATATGGGTTTTGATTTACCTGATCATGCGGATGAAGAAGATTCTTCTACTAGCTATGCACCCGCAGCCTACTTAAGTGAAGATACCGATACCCCAGAAGTTATCGCTGAACAAAATGATTGGCAGGCACATCAAAATACGCAACTACAAATCGCTTTAAAAGAATTGGATGAGCGCAGTCGCGACATCATTGCCAAACGCTGGCTGGCTGAGAAAAAGACTACATTACAAGATTTGGCTAAGGAATATGATATTTCTGCGGAGCGCGTACGCCAGCTAGAAGGCAACGCAATCAAAAAACTCAGATCAGCTGTACTAGAGGCTTAATTATAAGCGCTACTCTAAACGAGAGTAGTAGATTAGCGTAACCACACTAAGCAGTAGTAATGCGGCTCCGCCGTTGTGCATAACCGCCACACTGATCGGTAGTTTCATCACTACGTTAGAAACGCCCAAAGCGATTTGGGCTAATAAAAACAATAAGGTTATAGTTGCAAGCTGACGCATATTCGGTGATGAATTGTTGCCCCTCATGATGTGTAACAATAAAAATAACCAAAAGACTCCAACCACAATCGCAAACATGCGATGACTAAGATGGATTGCAGTACGCGCAGGATTATCTAAGACTCCGAACTCATAGTTCTGCCCTAAACCGCGCCAAAAAACAAAACCCTCTTTAAAGTCTGTATCCGGCCACCACTCGCCTTGACAGGTTGGAAAATCAGGACACGCTAATGCAGCATAGTTCGCACTCGTCCAACCACCCAACAGAATTTGTGTAATCAGTAGTAACAAACCAGCTACTAAAACCGGGGTTAAAGTATTTTTTCGGACCGAAGTTTGCTGCTGTGAACTCCTCAATACCAACCACCAGAGTAATGCCAAAATACTCAAGCCACCGAATAAATGCAGCATCACGATTACCGGTTTTAGCAATAAGGTAACCGTCCACATACCTAATAAGCCTTGAAAGATAACCAAGCCCACTAAAATAATAGGCAGCCACAAAGCTTGTTTCGTGTCCCTACGATTTATAATCGCAACAAAGGCCAGGACCACAATTAATAGTCCTAAGCCTTCAGCTAAATAACGATGAATCATTTCTTTCCAAGCTTTCCCAGATTCAACTGCACGTTGAGGAAAGGCTTGGTTGGCTTGATCTATTTCAGAAGTTGACTCTGGAACCCCTAAAAAATGGCCATAACAACCCGGCCAGTCTGGACAACCCAAACCTGCATTCGATAATCGCGTGTAAGCACCCATAACCACAACCGTAAGTGCTAACAGTGTTGCAAATAGCGCTATTTTTCTAAACATACTTAACTAGCTCAAGAAAGTTCTGATTTATTAACGTAAAGGATGATATTAGGCAAAAGATTTTCAGGCGGAGTGTACACATAAGTACATGAGCATCTTGAAATATTTTCTTTAATTAATTTCCTTAAGGAAAAATCAGAGCTTTCTCATCCTATTTTAGATACTTTTAATAACCGCTTTAGATCTTTCTTCATACCCTTAGAAGTTGCATCTTTAGAGTACCACATCATTAAATTCCCAAGCGGATCAATCACATAGACTTGATGTATTGGGAGGTCTTTGAATTGCGGCAGTGCTTTATCAACTACTGACTTATCAAACCAAGTTGCTTGCATACGATGATATTTGGAAAATATTTCATTTATGGCTTGTGTGTTTTTATGATTATGCAATCCAAGATATTTTCGTTGCACACGCTGACTATCACGACCGAGTGTTAACCTCACTTGGCGCATTTTAAACAGACTGGCTTCACAATATAGATCGCAAGACTCATTACCGATGTATAACAAGGTCCACTTGCCGGCAAAGTCTTCATGACTCCATGAACTGCCATCTATTGCTGTTAACTTAAATTTTTCTAGTGGTTGAGCAGGCTGTATTAAGGTGCCATGATTTTGTGTTCTGGAACTCAACCAATTGTTCGGCACATAGAATAGCCACATGGCAAAAAACAATGGCCCAAAAAATACTGCAAACAACCCAATTAAATAACTTCTACTCTTAGTTTTCTTTTCCATAAGCTTTTTCTTGAAATTTTTATTTATTATTTGATCTAGTAATAGATCTGGGCAAATGCAACACAATGAATATAACGAGTAACGTAAAGGCCATTGCAAACCATTGCACTGCGTAACCTAAATTACGTTTCGGCGATGAGGCAATCATTACCCATTGCGCTTTGTACGCATCAGCCTGTTCTGCTTCCATGCGCAATGTTAATGGCAGTAATTCATGACCTAAACGTGTGCTTAATTCTTTAAAATCTAAATATTGGATTAAACGTGGCCAACTTGTGGAAGCATCAATTTCACCTAAACTAAATGCCTTGCCATAGGGTACATAGGCCGCCCCCACTAGCGTCCGTAAATTTTCATCAACATCGACATTGGGCAGTTCTTCGCGCGGGCCAGTTAGCTGCAACCATCCACGGTCTACTAAAACCACCTTGTCACTATTATGTAATTCAAAGGGTGTGAGTATATTAAAGCCAACTTGATGATCTAAGTATCGATTATCTAATACGAACTGCTTATTAGATATAAATCTACCTTGTACACGAATTCGCTGAAAGCGCAGACTAGCGGGATCGGTAATTGGGAAACTAAATGATTGTGGCGCACTGTTTTTGCGTGATTCATTTTCGAACTGGATCTGTTTTTTTTCTTCGCCGCGTTGTAACTGCCAAACACCTAAGCTACTCAGAAAAAATACTCCCGCAATAGTACCAACAACACTAATCCAGGTAGGTTTCCGCCAACGTTTATTTTCTGTCACAATGAGTAAACCATAAAAAGTACGTCTCCATGAAAATCATCATCATTCTATTATTTCTAGCTGCTTTAGGCAGCCTTGCATCGGCCATGGTATTTTTAGTAAAGGACAAAGGTGAAACTAACCGCACCGCGAAAGCACTTACTTATAGAATTGGCATATCTGTTTTTATTTTTGTGCTACTGATTTTCGCCTATTTCGCCGGCTACATCGAACCTCATGGCATATCAGGTTAAAAGGTTTATTTAAAAAAACGCCGCAAAAGCGGCGTTTTTTATTTGCATCTACTTTATTGCTTAAACCCAATATACAAAGATAAATAAGCCTAGCCAGACCACATCCACAAAGTGCCAATACCAGGCCGCTGCCTCAAATCCAAAGTGGTGCTCAGGTTTAAAGTGACCACGTATACAACGTATTAAAATCACAAATAGAATGATGGCACCAATGGTAACGTGCATGCCATGGAAACCCGTAAGCAGAAAGAATGTAGAGCCATACACACCTGAGCCTAGTGTTAAACCTAAGTGCTGGTACGCTTCATAATATTCATAGCCCTGACACACCATGAAAATTGCACCTAATAATACGGTTAGGGACAAGCCAATAATTAACTGGCCACGATGATTTGCTTTTAAAGCATGGTGCGCCCAGGTTAATGTCACACCACTGGTTAATAACAGCGCGGTATTAATCGCTGGTAAACCCCATGCTGGCATTGGTATAAATTGACCGCCAACCTCTCCCGGACCATTAGCAGTAAGTGGCCATATCGCTTCAAAACCAGGCCATAAATAACTATTGGTTGTTGCACCTGTACCTTCACCACCTAACCACGGTAGAGAATACACACGTGTATAAAACAAAGCGCCAAAAAAGGCAGCAAAGAACATGACTTCTGAGAAAATAAACCAGAACATACCCCATCGAAAAGAAGTATCTACTTGATCGTTGTAAGTGCCTGATTCACTTTCTTTAATCACATCACCAAACCAACCAAATAACATGATCAACAAAATAACAGCTCCTACGATCATGAGGTGCTTGCCCCAAGTTGCACCATTCAATAGATTGGAAAACCCAACCATAAGACTGCAAACCGCAATCGATCCAGTTATTGGCCAATAACTGCCATGAGGGATGTAATAGTTACTTTCTGCTTGTGCCATATTTATCTCTTACTATAATTTATGTGTTATCGATATTGTTTATTGATTTGTTAGCGGTGTTACTAACATCAAAATAAGTATAGGAAAGGGTAACTGTCTTAACGTGTTTAGGTAATGCGGGATTAATTACAAAAATCACCGGCATTTCTAAAGACTGACCCGCTTCCAGAAGTTGATTATTAAAACAAAAACATTCGGTCTTAATAAAATGATTTGCCGCAGAAAATGGAGCAACACTTGGAATCGCTTGACCGACGATTGAACGATTAGTTTTATTTTTCACGAAAAAACTAGCTTGATAAGGTTTACCAGGATGCACCTGCATCTTGGTTGTCTCTGGCTCAAAATCCCAAGAAATGCCTTGATTTAAACTGGTAATAAACTCAACCGTAATAGTGCGTGACTCATCTACCTCAAAGTTCGCTTGCTGCTGTTGCGTGACATTATCAGACTTACCATTTAACCCAGTGATATCACATAACATGTCATACAAAGGAACTAGCGCATAACCAAAACCAAACATGGCTACCGCAAAGAAGCAAAGTTTGATCGCGCTAATATTGGATGAAGATTTCATACCTAATCTTATCTACTGGCCATTAAAAAGTAGAAGCCAACATATATAAACAATGCTACACAGCCCAATAGAATTGCGGTGCGTCTAGCTTCTCGTTTTGACTGTTTCATAATGCTCACGTGTAAACCAATTCCATTCGTCTTCTACATTTGGTGGTGTTGTGAAACTGTGATATGGCGGTGGTGAACTTAATGTCCACTCTAAGCCGTGTGCGCCATCCCAAACTCGATCCGTCGCTTTTGCGCCACCGCGAATGGTTGCAATTACAAGCCCAAGGAAAATAAGTTGAGAAAAACCAAACCCAAACGCACCGATAGTTGCAATCTGGTTGTAGTCAGAGAACTGTAAAGCATAATCAGGGATGCGGCGTGGCATACCTGCTAACCCTACAAAGTGCATAGGGAAGAATGTGACGTTTACAAAAATAGTAGATAACCAAAAATGTGTCTTACCCCAAAACTCACTGTACATATGGCCGGTCCATTTCGGAAGCCAGTAATAAACCGCAGCAATAATTGCAAAGATGGAACCTGGCACTAATACATAGTGGAAGTGTGCGACCACAAAGTAGGTGTCGTGATACTGGAAATCAGCAGGTGTGATGGCAAGCAT
>CAYXVH010000176.1:0-3679 GCA_964468615.1 uncultured Thiotrichales bacterium
CTGGTGTCGACGTTTCAATCGTCGGGCATAGTGGGAACCAAATTTGTTACACCATGAACGAATGGACTCGTAGCTGACTTCAATACCACGTTCCGCTAACAGATCTTCGATATCTCGATGACTGACATTAAATCGATAATAAAGCCAGACGGCGTATTGAATAATGTCAGAAGGAAATCGGTGACGTTTATACGAGCTTGTTGATGTATTCATCCAGGAATTGTCGCCCAGATGCACTTAACTTGTCAGTACCTGATTTAGCGAACTTGTAGTGTTCTGCGGTATACAGAATAATTAATGGGGTCCTGGTTTTTATAGTTGATACGCTTACGCCTAGCTTCATCCAACAGATGGTAACGTACTTCTGCTTCAACATATTTACCATCTGCAGGAACTTCAATGATGAATTCTCGCGATTGCCCAGGCTTTAGGCGTGTGTCCCACAAATCCACGATAAAGGGCCGCCACATTACGAAACGCTTAAGTGTATGTTGTTTTTCCGTCAATCCATTTTTGGAAGAGTCTAACACTCGCAAATGTACAGTAAGATGCCGGTCCGGTGTACCCGTGGGGAAGTAATGTGCAGCACCGGTATTGGTAAGGGCAAGTATGTAGCTAAGATTGTCATTCTTTGCATAGGGTGCTTTTTGAAAGGTAATCGTTAATCCCTTTTTTACCATTTCTGGATCGTGTCCACCTCGCCATAGGTGACTTTTTACCGAGCGCGTTTTGCCTCCTGCCACTACTGTCCTCTCTACCACGGGCATGTGACAATTTACACAACCTAACTCTGTTATTTCCTTAGCCAAGCTCTTACCACGAGACTCCTGAATCTCAGCTACAGTACCGCATGGCGGGAAGCGAAAAATAGTATCCCAACGGTCGCCAGAAACCACATGGCAGCGCACACATATCTGATTGGGATCGTCAATTTTTTCCACTGGGTGTGGCGCATTCGTATTACCCATAACACCAACTATTTTTCCATTCTGTAAATGGCAGGCATTGCAGGTAACACCTTGGGTTTGCAGTATTGAATCGAATGCTGGATTGGGTTCCAAAATAGGATCCCATTTCTGCACGTCATGAAAGCCAACAACTTTGTATTCTTGCTGTCGATCTAATGGGATGTGGCAGTTATGGCAGATTTGTTGTGAGCCATCAAAGACCCAGTCAACTTGATAATAAGGATCAGTCCAGGCTTGACTATGGATTGTTGTTGACCATTCATCGTAAATTGCCTTATGACATTCTGCACACTCCTCCGCGCGCAGAGATTGAAACATAGTTGGTGCATTTTGAGTTTGCATTGGAAGTTCAAAGGCCTCTGACACCACAAATATATTCATAGGTCGAATAAAACGCCATGTAAGGAATCCAAGTAATAGTATAAATACAATAAAAATAGTCTTATATTTCAATCTATTGATTCTCAATATTTTATAATAATTGCCTTTTTTAACATTTAGTTAAACAGGCAGTACTAACCTGAATCAAAAAAACCCAATATTTTGCAGAGCACTGATTAGCCCTTAAAGGAAAATAAATAAAGCTAATCAAAGGACCGCTATTGGCCGAAAGCGGATATACAGAATATAAATTAAGGGGAAATCTGGGTTGGAAATCTCAAAACAACATAGTTTAATGTCTGCTAACGACCCAAAGCGGACATACAATAATATAATAAAATCGATTTTAAAGGGTCATCTGCCAAGCACATCATCACGATGCTTTTCAACCACTGCTATAACTTCCGTAATTAGATCGGGTTCTACTTTCGCTTCACGAAGCGCCGCGCTCACACATTCCATCATTGCATTAACGTGCTCATCACTTAGTCCGTCCTTAACCGAATCCGCATGCGCTCTCCGCATGTTTTTTCCCGTGTAAAGCGACGGGCCACCCAAAATGTTAGTCAAAAATCCACTCATCATGCGTTCTTGCTTTTGCATATCAGTACCTTCGAAAAAGCGCTTGAGGCGATCATCGCGAATTATGTTTACGTATAAAATTTTTGCTGCTTTTTCTACAGTCTCTTTACCACCGACTTTTCTATATAAGGTTGAATCCATAATTTTTATTTGGTTAGTTTTTGTAGATGTAAAATATATGACGTAGACTGTAAATTAGTACTGACTTAAATCAGTAAATCAGTAAAATTCTAAAAATCTCTTATGTCCAAATACTGTTTTATCTCACAAAGCAATAATTTGATTAAACCCGCAACTCCAACATTAGTCTTACTCCCAGGTTTGATGGCATTGGTTGATTATTCTCTCCGCTACACAGACAACTAGAAGGTTCTATAAACACAGTAGTCCTATCATATTCAAATAACAAACCAATGACATATTCAGAGATATGCCATTCACTAAAAGATAAACTAATGAATTCTTCGTTTGTTATGTTAGGGGAATCTTTTGGCGAGTCATTAGCTCTATAGCTGTCGCAGTAAGCTGGGGGAAATCAAAAATGGATCATACTATGTGTCACATTTATTAAGAACCCCAAACCCTGTTGGGTAGTCATTGCATTAATTAAATAATCCTGATTTTGATTAGAAATACCAATAAATACATTTTGCTATTCTGACTATGGCGTATCTGATAAATATCATGTCGTAATACTCCTAAATATAGAGAAAACCTGTTCAGTGCGCTTAATATTCAAACTATTAAATAATCAATTCGAGGCAGTATGCTACTAGAAAGCATAAAGGATGTTCGTGCAGGTTTAATGAAAAAAAACCAAGGTTGAAAAGTTATGAGAGCATTCACTCGATGACATGAACATCAAGCTAATAAGTTTGTTGATGGATTTGTAGGAGCGTACAGAAAGAGCTTTAATAATTTAATGATAGGAATTTTCGTGTTTACTCTTAAGAATGTTTTAAATTTTATGCGCTTTATATTATTAAACCTAAGTATTAATTGAACTGTTAGTGTGGTTAAAAAGATTCTTTCCGTTTATACCGCATTCTTATACAAAGACTCGATTTTTATCGATTTTGGATCAGTAATACATGCTTCCCGACAAAGGCCGCAGCCCACACAAAGTTCTGAATCTATCAAGGGCTTCTGAGAATGCCAATTAAGTGCACCTGGTATTGGACAGCTAGATGCGCATGCCCCACATTCCGGTCCGTTATACGGTAAACAGCTACTTTGATTAATATTTGCAACTGCAATCGGCGGAATTGGCACTGTTGCATCAGATTCGGCCTGTTGAATTTTCACGGGCAACTTTAGTGCGCCTGACTTACACGCACTTACACAAGGCCAATTCGAACACAAATGACAACCCTTGTTAATAAGATCTAAGGCCGGTGTATTAGTAACGCTAGCACCCAACCGGGGTGGCAGTGGAAAAACCACCTGATGAGGACAAGTATCAATGCATTCACCACATCGTGTACAGGTAGTCAGGAAATCCAGTTCATCCAATGCGTAAGGTGGACGAATCCAGTTTTTTGCACGTTGTCTAACACGTGTGTCAACTTGATTTATGGTGACTTCGGCAACCTTGCGAGTACTGGCCAGTAAGAATGCTCTACGATCTAAGTTTATCATTGCTTGAACTCTTACATGCGCATAACCATAGGTTGCATCAACAACCAAAGGTTGAAACCAGTTATCAGTATGGCAAACAAGAAAACCGGTGCTAATTGCCATATCGCTGT
>CAYXVH010000177.1:0-9578 GCA_964468615.1 uncultured Thiotrichales bacterium
TACTGGGGCGGTGGCTACTACGGCGGGGCGGCGTTCGTGGCCGGCATGCTCATCGGTATGTCCGTGGCTTCATTGCCGCCCGTGCACACTACCGTCGTCGTCGCAGGGTCGCCCTACTACTACACCAACGGCGTCTACTACGTGCAGTCCGGCTCGCAGTACACCGTGGTGCCGGCGCCTGTGGGCGCCACGGTTCAAAATCCGCCGGCACAAGTCACGAATGTCTACGTGAACGACGAGAATCTTGGCTACTCGAATGGCGCTTATT
Organism: uncultured Thiotrichales bacterium; assembly: GCA_964468615.1. Classification (GTDB taxonomy): domain Bacteria; phylum Pseudomonadota; class Gammaproteobacteria; order UBA4575; family UBA4575; genus JABDMD01. The sequence continues at coordinate 269 of CAYXVH010000177.1, forward strand.
ACAAGCAGGAGCCGCCCGCCAAGGAAGGCGGTGACCCGACCTACAAGGTGGTCGCGCCACCGATCGGCGCCACGGTGCAGACCTTACCGAAGGACGCCAAGGAAAAGAATATTGATGGAACCGAGTACTACGTGTACGCAGGGACCTACTACCAGGTCTTCCATAGTAGCAGCAAGGTTGTGTATATGGTGGTCAAGGACCCGACTGCCTGACCATCGACGTGGCGGATACGTTCGGTTAAGTAGTTTTCAATTGTTTTAAACGTTGAATGTCCACTTTTGGCTGAAAGCGGACGTTTTTACGCAGTGAATGTTTCGATAGTAAGGTTTTCTGCCATAAGGGTGGCAGAAGGGTTATCGCCCGAAATAAAAGTGAAGTTACTGAAACATTTATTAAAAGACGATCTGCGCATACTACGCATTGAGGCCGCCAGGACATTAGCCGATTCGCAAGAACATATTACAAATGCAAACTTGAATGCACAGTTTGATCAAGCGCTAGATGAATATATTGCAGCGCAATATGTAAATGCAGAACGTGCTGAGGCGCATACCAACTTAGGGACATTGTATGCAAGCATGTAGAAGCTTGATCAAGCTCAACGTGAATATGAACAAGCCATTGCAATAGATTCCAATTTTATTCCTGCGTATATCAACCTAGCGGATCTTTATCGTGCGAAAAAGTTAGATGAACAAGAAAAACGCTATTTAGAAACTGCACTAGAAAAACACCCGAATGCAGGTTCCGCACATCATGCCCTTGGTTTGCTATACGTGCGTCAGAAAAAATTGCTAGAAGCATTATCTTCATTGCAAAAGGCTGTGGAGTTAGAACCACAAAATATACGTTATGCATATGTCTATGCAGTGGCGTTAGATTCAACTGGTAAGCCTGAACATGCAATTGAGATTTTAACACTTGCCCATGAGCAACGACCCGCAGACCGTGATGTGTTGTACGCATTAATTTCCTTTCATCAAAAGGCTGGCAATATTGAAGATGCAAAACAATAGGCAGGCATACTCGTACAGGTTTCACCCTGGGATCAAAATGCACGCGCAAATGGATAGGCTTTAGGTGCACTACCTCTTTACAAACGGGTAGATGATCTTCCAGTCATGCTTCCTGTTACCTTACTTACAAATCCTTACCGAATGTTTCATATGCATGCTCAGCAAGACTAATTTTACGTGCTGCTAGTTCTTTTTTTGCCCTATCAGATACTTCCCCTGTTATCCAAAGTAGAATTTGTACATCCTCCCCATATTCTGATCGTAAATCTGACTCAAATGTATTCATAAGATTCGCACCAAACTCTGACCAATAACCATTATCCACTAAAAGCGGAAAAACGAAATGTTTTCGCACCCTAAGCAACGCAAAATGATCATGTACAACAATAGAATTTTGAGACTCCACTGTGTTGCTAATGTAATGTTCTATTAAATGTGTAATATTTTGGTAGAAGAAAGCGTCTTCTTCGGAATTAGAAGTGGCTACTAACTGAATAAAGTCTGAAACACCACTTTGTAAACCCAAATTCTCTAGACTATGCACAATAGTGGTTTCATGACGAGGTGAAAGCCACTTACTATCTAAATATTCTTCAATTACATCTTTTGGTACGTCCAATTTTTTAAGAGCTTTGCGGTTGATCTTGCGTAAATCTTCTGGCGCATTATCACGAATGAGATTATTTACATTATGAGCCGTTTTGGTAAAACGAATCGCGCCTAATGGTGTTAACGCCGCAGTAACTGCCATACCGCCCGAATAAGAGGCCCAACTTACGCTATTCAAATACTCCTGTAGTACTTTGTTAGAAGAATACACATCAACATTAAGGTCGTATGCTAACTTTCTTTTTTGGGCTGAAAATAGAATTAACTCTTTTCCAACTCCATCTTCATATTCACTTTTGTCCTCCGTCGCCATTTCCTCTATACGAGATCCATAACGCCATAAACCTTTTGGCACACCCGAAACGGTATCTACAGGATGTGTCACAAGGTTTTTCATGAAACTAAATGGCGCCTTTGCACCCGCTTTCACTCCCTCAGCAAACTTCTTAGATTTTTTAATATTTTCTAATTCTTGTATCGCTCTAATCTCTTGAATACGTTGTACCAACAACTCATTTCCATGCGCCGTAAACTTTCCGAACTTGGAATCTATTTGATAGGTATTGGTGTAACCGCGTGTGACAACTTCGTTATCAATTGTATATAAATCACTTTCTAGAAGTTCTTCAGGCACTACATCTTTTGCTTGAAGTATCTGTGGAACTTCATATGGCTCTTGTTCCGCAAAGCACACTGGTAATAAGCCTTGTAGTAAAAGTGATATAACAGGGATTAAATAATATTTATACATAGCATTTACTCTTGAATTAATTATTTATTTACTTGCTAGAAATCGGCATCAATGTAGACTTAGTATTTGACTACCGTAATATACTTTGAATATCGCCACCCGCAGAATGTATTGATATATGATACTAACAAATAGCATATTATTATATTGCCAGTTATCCACACGCTTATAAGTTTAGAGGTCTTACCAAGATGTTCAAATATATAATACTAAAAACATCAAAAATCTTATTCATTTGTATATTTACACTTATTTTAAGCAATACAGTTCTTGCAGAAGATCTTAATTATCAGCGCGTTGCGGTTGAAGCAAAAAAGAAGCTACAAATTGCAAAAAATATGCAGTTTACAAAGCAACAAGACAAAGCGTTTTGGGCGCTATATTCTGAATATGAGAGAGATTTGGATGATGTGTATCGTGATAAATTTGATTTAGTTCAAAATTTTAAAAATGCTAATGCCTCACGTAGGGTTACCGATCAACATGCCAATCAATATTTAGAAAGCTTCTTTGAAATTGAAAATAGAAAGTTGTTAATTAAACAAGGTTATATAGAAAAATTTCAAAAAATATTACCAGGGAAAAAAGTTGCGCGTTTTTATCAAATTGATAATAAACTCGATGCTATTATCAATCATGAATTAGCCATTAAAGTAAATTTACTTGAATAATAAAGCTCACGATATATTTTTATATTTAAAGCTTATCTATTGAGAATATTTATACTCATTTGGAAATGTCATAAAAGCTTGATCAATAATAGTCTTAACTCGCTTTTGACGAATTTCATCAGGCATTTCCAAGCTAGCTAACCCTTCAACATCGTTTCTCCAAATTGCTGCGCGAGTGTCACGATCACGAATTGAAATTAAAAATTTACCGTGCTCAAAATTTAATTCCTCATCTTCGGAATCTTTAAACTCTGGCTCATGCTCATATAAGTCTTCTATTTGTAATTGAGTTGCACTTTCTTCAAGGACTAATGTGTAATTAAGCACATATTTACTGCTAGAGTTTCCTTCTGAAATTTTTATTCCATAGGTTTTTAATTTTTCTGATATCGCAGTATCTAATAGTTCTTGTACGTTGTGTTCCTTAAAACGTGGTGCATCAAAAAAATACTTTCTTCCCCATGAAATAGTTGAGAGATCAATTTTTTCTATTTCTGTTTCTGTTTCTGTTTCTGTCTCTTCAGCATGTAGATAATTTTGTGCGATTAAGCTAACGAAAATAAATGCGACCGCTAATAATATAACTCGTATAAGCAATGAAGTATTGATAGATGCTAAAGTTTTCATCATATTTTACCGAATGAAGTATAGTAGTAGTATTGTAATACATTAGCCTATTATATTTCTATCCTGAATTAATTCAGGGTATATCTCGATACATGCTACTGAATATATATACTTTAACAAGTTAATCAACAAAATTGCCCCATGCAAGTGCTGATAAAATTATTTCGCGAATATCAATTTATAAATTATTACTAAGTTTATTGCTTAATATATTACTGATACCTGCAGTTGCAAACTTGAGTAGTGATCAATATCCAAGTATTGACAGAGTCGTATTATCTGTATCGATAACGTTATTTACGATTAAATGTTTTCAATTCATTTTTAGATGCTACAATTGCAAAAAATCTAATCGGATAATAAAAAATGGCAGATTATTATCGTTTTGGGGAGTATCAGCGTGCACTTGCTGGGCATGAAGAAATTAGTCTGAATCTAATTCTTCCTAGCCCTGAGGTTGATGAGTCCGGTAATGTCATTCCTATTAAACCACCTCGTATAGAGTACTCATTTTCTGAAGTAGTAAGACTAATTCGACCTTATATCTCTGTACGATTTATGGAACAGCTTAAAGCCGTGGTTCCATTGGCCATATATCTCGCCTTATTTCAGATTTTATTTTTACACCACATGGTGGAGGATTCATGGATTATCACCGGTGGTATGTTTGCTGTAATCGCTGGACTGATGTTTTTCATGGAAGGCCTTAATAAGGGGTTAATGCCGCTTGGCAATATTATTGGCAACACCTTGCCAAGACATTCCACTCTACCATTAGTAATGTTTATTACTTTGTTATTGGGTATTGGGGTGACGTTTGCTGAACCAGCAATTGGTGCGTTACAAGCAGCCGGACAAAACGTCGTGGTAGAACGTGCACCTTATTTATATGCAATATTAAATTTCTGGTCACAAGAACTCGTTTTAGTTGTAGGCTTATGCGTAGGGCTTGCTGCCGTATTAGGCACTCTACGCTTTTTATATGGCTGGAGCCTTAAACCTTTAATTTATATTACGCTTGCTCCAGCACTAGCGTTAACTTTATTTGCTTCAGTTAACGAAGAGTTGAGGGTGATTATTGGTCTTGCATGGGACTGTGGGGCTGTAACCACAGGCCCTGTCACTGTACCTTTGGTTTTGTCACTTGGCATAGGTATAGCCTCTTCTGCAGGTAAAGGTGAATCAGGATTATCGGGCTTTGGTATTGTAACCCTTGCATCATTGTTCCCAATTATTGGTGTGCTGTTACTTTGTATTTATGTCTCCACAACTACAACACCTGCAGAAATTATTGAAGCTGCAAAACAACTTGCACAAACTGCTGATACATCAAGCCTAGCATGGTATGAACGTAGTCCTGGTGTGGAATTTGTGTTAGGTGTGCGGGCGATTTTACCTCTCGTAATATTTTTGTTTTTGGTTCTTAAATTTGTACTGCGATATAAGCTAAAAAATCAAGGTGAAATTATTTATGGGATTGCACTGACTATAATTGGGATGTGCATTTTTAATTTAGGGCTCACCTATGGACTTTCTAAATTAGGTGGTGCTACTGGCGGTATGGTACCCATTGCATTTATGGAAATTTCAGGTATTGAGATTTCTCCTATCTATAGGTATGGCGTTGGCTTAATTCTGGCTTTATTGTTTGCCTGGGTGTTGGGCTTTGGCGCTACTTTGGCTGAACCGGCATTGAATGCATTGGGTACAACTACTGAAAATCTCACCAATGGTGTATTTAAGAAAAAGACTCTAATAAATGCAGTATCAATCGGTGTTGGTTGTGGTATTGCAACGGGTCTTGCCAAAATAATTTTTGATCTCCCACTTGCTTGGTTAATTTTACCTGGGTACTTACTCGCATTTGTACTTACCATATTTTCAACGGAAGAATTTGTGAACGTAGCGTGGGACAGTGCTGGGGTAACCACCGGGCCCATTACCGTTCCATTAGTATTGGCCATGGGCTTGGGCTTTGGTAATGCAACACAAGCAATCGAAGGATTTGGAATTTTGTGCATGGCATCCATTGGTCCTATTTTAACGGTTTTGATTACCGGTCTTTGGTCACGTTACCGTGCATCTAAAATGGAACCCATAAAAACAATTTCTGAACATGAACAAGAGACAACTTCAATTATATGAGCGAGCAAAAAATTACCTATTTAACCGATGTTTCTCTTTTAACTATTGTTGTGCAAAGCGGCTTGGAAGAAACTATTTTAAAAGCAGCTCGTGATATTGGTGCCACTATTGGTGCCGTTGGTTACAATGCTAAAGGCATTGGTATTCGAGAACGTTTAGGTATGCTAGGCCTCGCCATCGAAACCGAGAAAAATGTAATTAGCTTATTCGTCTCTACTGAACAACGCGATGCAGTATTAAATTATCTTTATCGAGCAGCGGGGTTTGATACCCCAGGTCGCGGGTATATCTACATAACACCACTGGAAAAGGTTGCTGCCCATGTTCCTGATAGTGTGAGAGCAACGTTAGAAGAAGAAAAGAAAATATAATACTTTTTACTCAATGCGCAAAGAAACCAGCAAACTAATTACTTGTGTACTGCCTGATGATGGAAGTGATATGCGTTTGATTAATATACTCTTCAGAGAGAAAAATATTACACAAATAGAAAGCACTGCTTGTTTGTCAATGAATATTTTAGCAAGCGCAGCAGTCAATCCTGGAACCTTGCCGGAAACTTCTTTAGCAAAAATTGTCAGAATTGTTGTTCCACAAGCTGAAGCAGAAGAGTATTTTAATTATATCTATGACAAAGCTGAAATTGGTCGTGAGGGGGGTGGTGTTATTTTCCAGGGTGATATATCACATTGCACAACCTATACTCTTCCTGAAGGGCTTGAAGAAGAATAAGCAATATCATATTTGGAAGCACCTATTGGCCAGATATTTTTGGTAGTGCTTGTAGCACAACTGGTTAGAGCGCATATTTCGCAGTCGTTAGAAAAATAAACATATTTAAAACCTGTCTCGTATTAGCATGAACCTATAGAGATTTACTGAAGTTATGTTAGTGAATCATCTGAAATATTTTGCAAATCTACTAACCCTCGCATTAGTAATAGCCTTGCCTGTAAAGGCGACCGAGTACATTCGTGACGAAGAGATTTCTCCCTCTTCTGCCAAGGAAGACACCGGTACGTTTGAGCACGAATTCAAAGAAGATGTATTACTTCCAAAGCTTGGCCGTTGGATAAAAAAGCTTCCAGAGTTTATAAGCGAATCTAAATTAACACCGCATTTTCGTGCTTATAGCTTATCCCGAAAATTCAGCGACAAGGAAGATCCTGAGGCGGTTGCGATGGGTGGAGAGTTACGCTATTCATCTCCACTTATACAAAACACCTTCAGCATTGATGCAAGCTACTATTTATCGCATGGTATTCATGATGATGGAGGGGATGGAACGCTTTTACTTGGCTCAAATGGCAGCGACATAAATGTTTTGGGAAAGTTTGTCATCAAGATACCCATTCAAAGTTTGCAACTTCGTTTGTATCGACAAGAATTTAATTTACCTTATCTAAACAAGCAAGACAGCCGCATGATCCCCAATACGCATGAGGCTTATGTGTTAGGGAGAGAAGGCACAAGATTAGATTTTGTTGCTGGACAAGTCACAAAAATCAAACAACGAGATGCAGAAAGTTTTATTAGTATTGCAGAAGCTGCAGGGGCAGAAAATAAAAAGCGCGGTTTATCTATGGCTGGGTTGCGTTATCATTTAGGTGACAATAGTTCTATCGGTGCAATTGATTACTATGCCTGGGATACCATTAATATTTTTTACTCAGAGTTGAATTTCACACATGAATGGAATGATGAAGTTGCTTCTAGTGTTTCAGGACAATTCACACATCAAAAAAGTATTGGAGATGAATTAATAGGTACGTTCGATACTAACCAATATGGTATGCGAGCAAGAACGAGTTATAAAAATGCGATTCTTACCTTAGCTGCAACCAATACAGGTTCTGGTGCTCCGATACAAAGCCCCTTTGGTGGCAGGCCGAGTTATTTATCTTTAATGCGGCAAGATTTTGACCGTGCCAATGAAGTAGGATTTTTAGTTGGGCTTTCTTACAATTTCGCTAGACTAGGCTTACCTGACTTAAGTGCATTCACAAATATTGCTTGGGGTAATAACGCTGAAGATGCAAGCGATGAGAAAAATCTGCCTGATGAAACAGAATATGACTTTACCGTTGATTTTCGTCCAAAAAGCGGAGCACTAAATGGATTTTGGCTACGTGCGAGATATGCGCATGTAGATTTCGAAGGTGGCACGGATACGCAAGATGCGAGAATAATACTGAATTATGAATTACCATTTTAAACTAAGAAAAATCACATTAGCCACTTTGAAATTACATTGATGTAAAATTTAATAACAAATGCATTCGAGATATCATTAAGAAAGAAAAGAATGATTGGTTTCAAACCAATAAGCGTGATCATTTACAATATAGGCTACAGCTTGCGGCTGAGCATTTTAGTCAATACATGGTTTATTAATATAGGTGTATCCAATGAAAGAACTAGAACTAGAACTAAACATATTCAACCGATTTATTGAACTCCTTCATGGCCAACCGGTGCTTACGCTGTTTCTGATTCTCGGCATGGGGTATTTAATCGGTGGTATTCGCATTGGGAGTTTTTCCCTTGGTCCTGTAGCCGGCGTTTTGTTTGCCGGACTTTTTCTTGGTCATTTTGATTTTCTTATGTCTCCTGGCGCACAATCAGTAGGATTTGCGTTATTCATTTTCTCTGTGGGTTATCAGGCGGGACCAAGGTTTTTGGAGGTACTTAAAACGGATGGCCTTAAATACTTTTTACTGGCGGTAGTCATTGCAGCAACCGGCTTTACCATTGCTGTCATTGCAACGAAACTATTGTCACTCGAACCGGGTACGTCCGCGGGTTTATTATCGGGTGGGTTAACCAGTTCGCCAACACTTGCTGCCGCGCAAGAAGCGATCCGCACCGGACAAATCAAGCCACCCGGAGGTTTAACGGCCGATGCCATGATAGGCAATGTTGCAACGGGTTATGCAATTACCTATATCTTCGGTTTAGCTGGGTTAATTGCAATTATAAAGTTATTGCCGCAAATGCTGGGTATCAACCTTGAAAAAGAAGCCAAGGCGCTGGAAGTCAAAAGTGAAACTGCATCACAGCAAACAAACGTCTCGGCACGCATTTACCGAGTTACCAATAAAGAATTCACAAAAATTCCTGGCAAACAACTAAAAGAGAATTACTGGGATAAAACCTCGGTGGTAAAGGTGAGAAGGAATGGCGAAATCATTCAGCCAGGGCCAGAAGGATATCTTCAATTGGATGATGAATTACATATTCTTGCACCAGTGGAATTTTTTACAAATATCATTTACAAATTAGGTGAAGAAATTTTACCCGAGACTAGCACTGCAGAAATCACAGAAACAGCAGATATTGTTGTTACTAACAAAAACGCAGTCGGCAAATCCCTCGAAGAATTAGAAATCGCACCTAAGTTCGGCGTATTGCTTAGCAGCGTTTCACGTTTAGGTATGAAATTACCTCTAACTGCCGATTTCAAATTAAACAAAGGTGATATTCTCAGTGTA
>CAYXVH010000178.1:0-12649 GCA_964468615.1 uncultured Thiotrichales bacterium
GATCGTAAACCAGCAGAAGCTTAATTTGATACTTCAGGATAGTTAACATGCTTAATAAAAGACGCTTCCGCAGACGCATTGCAAAGCAAGATACCGAACTAAGCGTAACGCCATTCATGAACTTGATGGTGATCCTAGTTCCTTTTCTGCTCATCATGTTGGTGTTCGTTAAGATAACAGTCTTAGAATTACACTTGCCTGCGGCGTCGAATCAATCGATTCCGGATGAAAAGCGTCTTGTTTTAGAAGTGATCGTAAAAGAAGATCGCTTAATCGTTCAAGATAAGAATGGTAATTTTCGACGCTATCAAATTGATAAAACAGAAGAAGGTTACGATGTGCTAACGCTATCGGAGACTTTGCAAGCTGTTAAGTATAAATATCCAGACAATGTTGCTGCTTCAATTTTATTAGAACCCGATATTGGCTACGAAAGCTTGGTATTGGTGATGGATGCAGTACGCGCCATTGATCTAGAAGATGAAGAAGGTACTTTTACACGCACAGAATTATTCCCAGAAATATCGTTGGGCGATGCTCCTGTCTAAATTATATTTTTAGGGAATTAAGGAAAAGATTGTGAATGACCGAAGAATAAAACGCATGGAACGACAACATGGGCGTAACAAACAACCGCCTTTTAATGTTGTTTCGTTGATGGATATTTTTACTATCTTAGTATTCTTTTTGTTAGTGAATACAAATGAGATTACGCCATTACCTAATCCTAAAGGGATTGAAATGCCAGAATCGATTTCTGAAGTTAGACCGCAAGAGTCTGTAGTGGTAATGCTTAGTAGTGAAGCAGTAAGACTTCAGGGCGAAGATGTGATTACTATTGAAGAAGTTATGAAAGAAGATTCTATTGAAGTTTCACTGTTTGTTGAAAAACTAAAACAGCTTGCAAATGAAGTTGTGCCTGAATCCGAAGAAGATCCTGAACGTGAAGTAACTATCATGGGTGATAAGGAAGTTCCTTATAAGGTATTGGATCGTGTAATGCGTTTATGTGCGACCTATGCGGGATTCTCCAAAATTTCACTATCTGTCATTCAAAAAGAAACACAAATAGACCCCCAAATAGAGTCCTAATTATGGCCGCTACAATAGCAAATTTATATTTTCCGCAAGATTTACCTTGGACGATTCAGCGCGAACAACAAGATCGGTTTAATAAACTATTACGTTGGTCTGTGGCAGCAATAATATTTTTTGCTTTCCTATTTGCATTTTTACCTTTGCCTGAACCAGAAGAGGTTGAAAAGCCAGAGCCAGAGCGTTTAGTAAAGCTAATTCCTAAAGTGGAAGTGCCTCCACCTCCACCACCTAAAGTGGTGCCGGTAGAAAATAAGGTGAAACCAAAGCCGAAACCGAAACAGGTTAAACCTAAGCCACAACCTAAGAAAGAACCCATTAAGACAGCAGCTAAGCCTAAAAAGGCACCTGTGCCTACAAAATCAGCCAAAGAAATTGCAGCGAGTTCTGGTTTGTTGGCAATGAAAGACGAATTATCTGATATTAAAAATACTTCTTCTTCAGCAGCTTTAGGGGAGCGTTCGCTGAATAAGAGTGGAACTTCTGGAAAAGCAACTCAACGCTCTTTAGTAACAAAAAATTATGGCAAAGCCAGTGGTGGTATTAACACTGCAACATTAAGCACCAGCACAGGTGGAAATGGCCTTGGTGGTCGCTCTGCTGGACAAGTAGGTGGTGTTGAGGGTCTTGGTGGAGGCGGTGGAACCGGTTCTGGCAGTGGAGATGGCTCTGGCAGTGGAGATGGTTCAGGTTACGGAAAAACACGTGATCTAGAAAAAATACAGATTATGTTTGATCGTAACAAGAGTAGCTTATTTACACTTTACAATCGTCAGTTGCGTAAAGATGCATCACTACAAGGTAAGGTAGTACTGAATATTACTATTGCACCCTCCGGAAGAGTGACCAGTGCGAGTATTATTTCGAGTCAGTTAGGCAACCCAACACTTGAAAGCAAAATACTACAACGTGTAAAGCTGATTAATTTTGGGGCAGAAGATGTTCCATCCTTCACCTTTAATTACCCAATTGATTTCTATCCTGTATAAACATGTATGGCCAACAATTACTTTGTTGGTCATTTATGCTTTATTAACATCTCATTCCTATGCCCGTCAACCTGACTGGGTATTAAGCGGCACCTTCATAAATGCAGAGAATGCTCATGCGATGTTTGTTGATAATAATGGTGATGAGCTTTTATTAGAACTAGGGGATGATATCCAAGGTTGTGATTTGGTGGATGTCTTACAGGGTTCAGCAAAACTTAATTGCAGTGGCGGCATATATATTTTGCACTTGCGCAACAGCGTAGGCGACATCCTTCTGCAAGCTGAATTTGAGAAGTCGCTAGAGAATAGAGCAACCATCGTCTTATCAAAGGCCGAAGTGGCCGATTATGTAAACGAGAAACAAAGGCTAGTATCTGAAATAGGTTTTTTGCCATTAATTGAAGATGAACAAGTAGTTGGCTTTACGTTGTCAAAAATACAGCCGGATACTAAAGCCGCTTCGTTGGGTTTGTACAATGGTGATGTCATCAAAGTAGTAAATGATGTATCAGCTTCTGACCCTGAGTTTTTGCAAACCCTTGAAGAGTTATCGGATGTGCCAGAAGTTACTATACAGGTGGATCGTAACGGACGTTTGATGGCCTATACATATGTATTAGAGTAAATATAGCTCTTAAAATAAATAGATTTATATATCAACTATTTATTGTTATTACTTAATATAATTTCTCTTGCCTGGGCGCAACCGCCTCATGCACTAAAGTAAATGCAATAAACATGCATAATATTTATATATGCGCTGTACGTTTGCACCCGCTGCAACGGTCTATTGCAGTACAATATTCATAATAATAAATGATATGCCCGATTACCGGAGGAATTTTCAATGACATTAATCGTGTGGTTGGTAGCAATAGGTGCGTTGGCTTTTGGTTTAGCGAGGGCCCAATGGTCATTTGTGGTGTGGACCGCTGTTTTAGGGGGTGCTCTTTTCGTACTTTCCTTGTCTCCATTTCTGGGTGGAGCTGCAATGTGGATTCTATGGGTGTTATTCATTCCACTTGCATTGCTTAATGTAGCTAGTTTACGCATCTCAATGTTAAGCAAACCGATGCTTGCCTATGTGAAAAGAATTTTACCGCCAATGTCGGATACTGAACGTGATGCTATTGAGGCGGGTACCGCCTGGTGGGAAGCTGAGTTATTTCGTGGTAATCCAGAATGGGACCAACTTTTAAAACATAATACATCTGAGCTTTCTGCAGAAGAACAAGCATTTTTAGATGGTCCGGTTGATGAGCTATGCGCCATGATTGATGATTGGCAAGTTACCAATGAGTTAAATGATTTAACACCAAAAACTTGGGAATTTATAAAGAAAAATAAATTCTTAGGAATGATTATCCCAAAAAAATATGGCGGCTTAGAATTTTCAGCTATTGCACATTCATCTGTTGTAATGAAAATCTCCTCGCGCAGTGGTACTGCAGGGGTGTCGGTAATGGTGCCGAATTCACTCGGACCTGCTGAGTTATTATTGCATTACGGTACAGAAGAACAAAAGAATCATTATTTACCACGTTTAGCAGTAGGTGAAGAAATTCCATGCTTTGCATTAACAGGGCCTAATGCGGGTTCGGATGCAGGCGCCATTCCGGATACAGGCATTGTGTGTAAGGGCAAGCATAAAGGCAAAGAAGTTTTAGGACTTAGACTGAATTGGGAAAAGCGTTACATCACTTTAGGCCCTATTGCGACAGTTTTAGGTTTAGCGTTTAAAGCTTACGATCCAGATGGCTTGCTAGGAGATCAAGAAGATCTCGGTATCACCTGTGCACTTATTCCAACGACAACTTCAGGAGTTGCAATTGGAAACCGACATAACCCACTTAACTCTGCGTTTCAAAACGGTCCGAACTGGGGTGAAGATGTTTTTATCCCAATGGATTGGATTATTGGCGGGCAAGATCAAATTGGTAAAGGCTGGCGTATGTTAGTGGAGTGCTTGTCGGTAGGGCGCGGCATTTCATTGCCTGCTTTAGGCACAGGCTCAGGCAAGTTTGCTAGTTATATGACGGGTGCTTATGCGGCAGTACGTAAACAATTCAATGTGCCGATTGGAAAATTCGAAGGTGTCGAAGAAGCGCTAACACGAATTGGTGGTTTAACCTATATGATGGAAGCAGGTCGTAGGCTTACTGCTTCTGCTATCGATCATGGTGAGAAACCATCTGTGGTCACCGCAATTCTTAAATATCACAATACCGAAGGTATGCGCCAAGTCATTAACGATGCGATGGATGTGCATGGTGGTCGTGGAATATGTATTGGTCCTAGCAATTACCTTGCACGCGCATATCAGTCTATTCCAATTAGCATTACGGTAGAAGGCGCCAATATTCTTACCCGCAGTTTAATTATTTTTGGTCAAGGTGCGATGCGTTGTCACCCGCATTTAATTGAAGAAGTCACCGCGGCTTCGCTTGAGAATAAAGAAGAGGGTTTGAACCGATTTGATCAAGCATTATTTAAGCATCTCGGTTATGCAGTATGTAATGGAGCAAGATCATTTTTATATGGGCTTACACGAAGTCGTTTAGCGCCAAGTCCTATTGATGGACCAACGAGTGGCTATTTTAAACGTCTTGCAAGAATGAGTGCGAGCTATGCTTTTGTATCAGACTTTGCCATGTTGTTTTTAGGTGGCGGTTTAAAGCGTAAAGAAAAACTTTCAGGTCGTTTTGCAGATGCGCTAAGTTATATGTATTTAAGCTCTGCAGTTCTAAAACGCTATGAAGATACAGGTCGTCCAGTAGAAGACCTGCCTTTTGTTGAATGGAGTACGAAGTATTGCTTATACAACGTTCAAAATGCATTAGATGAAATTTTAAGAAACTTTCCATCAGTTATTGTGGGCCAAGTTCTCCGGCTAATTGTTTTTCCTACGGGGAAAAGTTTGCGATACCCTAATGATAAGGTTGGACATGAAGTTGCTAAGCGACTAATTGTGCCATCTGAAGCAAGAGATCGGTTAACAGATGGCGTATATAAAACGATTGATCCAAATGATCCAATAGGTTGTGTCCAGCATGCATTCCATACGGTTACTGCTGCAAAAGAAGCTGAGCGTAAACTCAAAAAAGCACGCATCCGTCCGCCTGAGTTAGGAAGACCGGCTAATTGGTTAGAAGATGCAGTTGCACAAGGAGTAATTACTCAAGAAGAAGCAAAATTGGTAGAGGTGTCTCATCAAGCTACACGTGAAGCCATCATGGTGGATGATTTTCCACCTAAGAAATCCGCAGCAAAACGAAAAGCAACTAAAAAAGCCGCATAAAGTAATTTAAATGTCTGATGCAGAGCTAGGCGGTGCCATTAAACGACTCGAAAATTTCGAGCCGTTTAAAATGATGCAAGTGAAAATTTTAGAACTCACTCCAGATTGGCGATCTATTAAACTATTACTGCCTCTTTCTGAGGCAGCTACGAACCATCAAGGCACCATGTTTGGTGGTTTTATGGCATCACTTGCCGATCCTGTTGCTGCGTTATCATGTGGGAAGTTATTTCCAGGTTATGCCGCATGGACACGTAAGCTGACAATAGATTTTTTGCGTGCAGGCACAACTGATCTAGAATTGCATTTCGATTTCCCACCCGAATTAGAACCTGTCATCGCAAAAGAATTAGAAGAGAAGGGGCGTAGTACGCCTACTTTTACATACAGCTATCATTTAAAAGATGGAACACTTTGTGCAGAGTTGAAATGCACGGTTGCTATTCGTCCACAAGGTTATATGAAGAAGTAACTAATTCTAAAAAATAAAAGGAAACGGTAAATAGGGGTCAGACTCCTTTGTATTTTGTTTTCCCGCGACACAAGTACGTCCATGCACTTTGTCCCTGTGCATTAGATTTTGGCAAATAACGAGGTCAACTGGCCTTGTAATATGGCCATTTATCGTTATTGGAATGAGTGAAATAGATGAGATTATTACAATTTAGCCTGAAAACTAGGGTTAAATATTTATGAGCAATGTATCCACCTATACGGTAATCAATACTGGCAAAATTCATGATGATTTTGAGGTAGAAGATGTTAAGAACAGCTTTGCAAAGTTGTTTAAAACGACTCCTGAAAAGGCAAATGCCTATGTAGGTGTGCAAAAGATTTTAAAGAAGGATTTAGAGCATACCAAGGCGCAGGCATTGAAATCACGGCTTGAAAGCATCGGTATGGTCATTGCTCTAAAAGAACATAAACCAGCCGCTAATACAGATGCGATGTCTTTGTCTATTGAAGAGAAAGAGCCGATTAAAGCAGACACCACTATGACCTGTCCTAAATGTGATCTGCGACAAGAGAAGGCTGAACAGTGTGCAGGTTGTGGGGTGTTTGTGCAGAAATTATTAGCTCCATCAGCAAATGACACCGCAATTGGATCTTCTACCGTTATTGATCAGTCGACTGCTATTACTGAACCACAAGCCAATGCTACGGTAAGTTCTACAGTCCCTGCTGCGACAACTATAACTGTACAAGAAGGCGATTCATTAAAGATAAGTGGTATTGCTGCAGCTGCCGTTGCGGCTGTTGTGGGCGCACTGATTTGGAAATTCATCACTGTATTTTTCAATTATGAGTTAGGGTTTATTGCTTGGGGAATTGGACTTGCTGTGGGTGTGGGAGCGGCAATGTTTGGTTCTAAGGGAATGTCTACAGGTATTATTTGTGGCGTCTTTGCGTTGCTTGCTATTTTAGGTGGAAAGTATATGGCCATGCAGACTTTTCAAGAGACGTGGGCCAATGATATTGCTACTAGCATTGAAGGCCAAGAAGCCGAGTTTAAAGTATATTATCAGCAAGATTTAAAAGCTGCAGAAGCATTTAGTGAAGGTGTTGGAAGTAAAGAAGATCTAATAAAATTTATGACTGAGCATGGTTATTCTGAGTACTATGAAGTAGAAAATATTACTGATGAAGAAATTACTGATTTCAATGAGTATGTAGTTCCTCACTTAAAAAAGATTGCTGAAGAACAGCCTAGCTTTGATGAATGGGTAAAGGGAAGCTTTGGCGACGCGCTTGATGATGTTTCTGCAATGGAGCTTGTGAAATCGGATATAGGTATTATGGGTATTATATTTTTATTTCTTGGTGTAGGTACCGCATTCAAGATTGGTAAAGGCGATGAATAATTATGGCATTGCTAATTATGTGCACCAGAATTGATATAGATGGCGTAGGGTTTTGGGGTTTTTGGGTAAGGATGTACAGTTTTAAATTATTATTTCTATAACTTTATCATTATCAACGCAAGAATTTTAATAAAACATAGACTGCGCCTGTTCCGCCATCGTTGGGTCTTGCAGAGCAAAACGCGAGTACCTCATCGCGCTGCTGCAACCATTTGTTCACCATTGGTTTTAATTTAGGGCCTTGATTATTGGAACGATAACCTTTGCCATGAATAATTCTGACACAACGAATGTTATCTTCTCTTGAGGTTTGAATAAATTTGGCTAAAGCCACTTGCGCTTCAGGTCGTGTGTATCCATGTAAATCTAATTCAGCGCCGATGCTGAATTGACCTTTCTTGAGTTTTTTAAAAATACTTTTTTGAATTCCAGAGCGGCAAAATGACAAACTATCGCCAGGCTGTATGTCTTCCACTTCTAGACTAACTTCTAAAGACTCTTGCAATGCACGTTGCTCGTCTTTCATAGTTTCTTTGGGGATAGGGTCTGGCTTAGGCTTTGGAGTGTGAATATCAGCCCGATTATGATGTTCTTCTTGTAAAGGTTTTACACTGTCTAATAGGTCAGCAAAACGTAAATTATCATCTGATTTTGGGTCCTCCTTGGAATCTTTATGTTTGGACATCAGTAAATTTCCATTTTAGTGTTTGAATTTGCTACTATTTCTCTCACGATACTAAGTAGTATTCTACCTGCCGCTTGTATTAATTTTACCCTTTTTATTCAGTAATACACATGCACCTATTATTAAGTAATGATGATGGCATTCATGCCAGCGGTCTTAGGTTATTGGCAGAAGCCTTAGCGCCACTTGGGAAAATTACTGTTGTGGCACCTAACCGTAATCGTAGTGCTGCGAGTAATTCTTTAACACTGGAGCGTCCGATACGCGCCCAAGAGGTTGCAGAAAATTGGTATAGTGTGGATGGCACACCCACAGATTGTGTGCATTTGGCGATTACTGGGTTGTTAAAAGACGAGCCGGATATAGTGGTTTCAGGTATTAATGCTGGGGCCAATTTGGGGGATGATGTAATTTATTCTGGAACCGTGGCGGCAGCAATCGAAGGTCGGTTTTTAGGATTGCCTGCAGTGGCTATATCGCTTGCATCCTTTCAACCAAAGTTTATGCAGGATGCTGCACAAATAAGTGCTGCAATGATTGCAAATCTTACAGAAACTTCTTTACCGAGTGATGTGATCGTTAATATTAATATTCCAGATATTGCAAAAAGTGAATTGCAAGGCATACAAACGACTCGCTTAGGTAATCGACATAAAGCTGAACCTGTTATTGAAGCAAAGGATCCGCGCGGTAAACCTATTTACTGGGTAGGTGCTGCTGGACCTGAGCAAGATGCAGGTATTGGCACTGATTTTTATGCGGTCAATAATAATTTTGTTTCCGTTTCTCCAATGCATCTTGATTTAACACATTATAAAGCAATGGAAGGTGTTGAAAAATGGGTTTCGAATTGCGACTTATAAAGGAAATGCTGAAATGTTAATTGAATTTTCGCTGGTTTTTGCTTCTGCAAAACCGGCATACATTACATCCGTATAAATAATGAACTCAAAACTTCATGCAGGCATTGGTATGACGTCTCAACGCACACGAGACCGGTTGATTACACGTCTAGAAGAAAAGGGGATTCGTAACGACCGTGTGTTAGAAGCCATGCGCATGACACCTAGGCATTTATTTGTGGATGAAGCTCTGGCTTCACGCGCTTACGAAGATACTGCATTGCCTATTGGGCATAAACAAACTATCTCGCAACCTTATGTAGTGGCGCGCATGACAGAGGCTATTATAAAAGATGGTATTCCTAATAAAGTATTAGAAGTGGGTACAGGATCCGGATATCAAGGTGCTATCCTTGCTGCATTAATTAAAGATGTGTACACGGTAGAAAGAGTCGAGCCCTTGTATCAACAAGCTAGACGGCGTGCAATGGAGCTAGGTCTGCGAAACATTAGGTTTAAACTTTCGGATGGTGCATGGGGTTGGGAAAGTTATGCGCCTTATGACGCTATTGTGGTAACTGCTGCACCAAAAGAAATTCCTGAAGCGTTAATAGAACAATTAGGTGAGAATGGTCGTTTAGTAATACCAGTTGGAAAAACCTCTGAAGTTCAAGACTTAGTGTTATTGCATAAAACTAAAGATGGGATAAAAAAAGAACGTCTTGATGGGGTGAGTTTTGTACCCCTCATACAAGGAGTGTATGAGTAACATTGTGTCAATAGAGTTGATAACATGAAATTGTTCACAGGGCTTTATGAGAAAGTCATGGGGTGGTCAAAGCATCCACATGCCTCTTATTATTTGGGCGCATTGAGTTTTGCAGAGTCTTCGTTTTTTCCAATTCCACCAGATGTAATGTTGGCACCGATGTCGGTAGCACGTCCCAATCGAGCCTGGTGGTTTGCATTTTTAACCACCAGTACCTCTGTATTAGGGGGTATCCTCGGTTACTTCATTGGTGCATTTGCATTTGAATATATCGACCCCTGGTTACAAACTTCCTCCTATTTGCCTAAATTTGAAACGGCAAAAGAGTGGTTTGCTGAATGGGGCGTTTGGGTAGTGTTTGTGGCGGGGTTTTCTCCAATTCCGTATAAACTATTCACCATAACTGCAGGGGTATTGTCATTAGCACTAGTTCCTTTTGTAGTTGCGTCTTTTATAGGCAGAGGGTCACGATTTTTTCTTGTGGCGGGCATACTTAAATATGCTGGACCCAAGCTTGAGCCTTTAGTGATGAAATATGTTGAATGGATTGGCTGGATTACGGTCTTATTACTAATTGCCGTAGTAATCTATTTTAAATATTTACATTAATGACCAACAAAACACGAACAATAATAGCGGTTTTTCTTTTATTATTCTTAACATCGTGTGTATCGAACCGTAATAGCGAAGTCTATTATGATTATGATCACGGTTATCACACCGTCTTAAAGGGTGATACATTATATTCAATTGCGTTTCGACATGGAGTTGATTATAAGAAACTCGCGCGCTGGAATAATATACGTTCGCCTTACACCATTTATGCGGGACAGAGGCTGAAGCTATCAGTTTCACAAGTCACTTCTAAAACTTACCAAGCTAAACAGACTAGCAAATCGACAAAGACTGCTGCTGCTAACAAACCAGTTGTTACTAAAAAAACAGTAAGTAAGCCTATTAAACATGATTGGAATTGGCCAACCAAAGGGGTGGTCATTCGAACTTATTCTTCGAACTCAGGAGGCAATAAAGGTATTGATATTGGCGGTAAAATTGGTCAGCCGGTGTTGGCGGCTTCATCTGGCAAGGTTGTATACAGTGGGAATGGTTTAGCGAGTTATGGAAACTTAATCATCATTAAGCATAGTGAACAATTCATAAGTGCATATGCGCATAATAAAAAGTTGTTTGTGAAAGAGGGTGGTGAAGTAAAGCGTGGAGAAAAAATTGCCGAATTAGGCAAAACGGGAACTTCTGAAGCCAAATTACATTTCGAGATTCGCTATAAAGGTAAGCCCGTAGACCCCATTAAATACTTGCCGAAAAATTAATTAGTCTTTCGGAAATATAATTCCTGCAGTTGCTTTCCTACCTTCTGCTACTAAAATTCCGTAGGTTCTGCATGCTGCGCTAGTGTTCATAGTTTCTAAACCAATTTGGTGTTGTGCAAATAACGCTATAATTTTTGGTGCAGGAAGGATTAATGTGCCACCTGTGCCAATAATTACAATTTCAGGCCTATTATCTATAATAGAAGCTAAGCTTGTCTCGTTTAAGTGCGTTATGTCAGTCACTTCCCAGGGGCTAATTAAGGACTCAGGGCTAACGATTAAACTTTGTTGATAGGGGTTATGGTTGATGAGCACGCAGCCAGGCTTATAGCCAGTGATGGTGAACGTAGCGTCGGCAAAATCTTCAGTGATATCCATCGGGAGAGGTCAATATTGTGAATAGTTTATAGAGTAAGAATGGGTTGGGCAGATGTTGGCTAATCGCGTATTATACTCAGCGCTTATTAGGATAGATGGATTAGATGGAAGATTTTCCCAGAATATCACGGCTTCCCCCGTACGTTTTCAATATTGTAAATGAACTTAAAGCCAATGCGCGCGCGCGCGGTGAAGATATTGTTGATTTTGGAATGGGCAATCCTGATAAACCTGCTCCTAAACACATAACAGATAAGTTGGTTGAGGCAGCTCAACGTGAGGATACTCATCGGTATTCATTATCTCGCGGTATTCCTCGATTACGTAAAGCAGTTGCGGACTGGTACCTGAGGAAATTCAATGTCGAAATTGACCCAGAAACAGAAGCTATTGTAACCATTGGTTCCAAGGAAGGATTAGCGCATTTAATGTTAGCGACTCTAGGTCCTGGCGATGCTCTTTTGGTACCAAACCCTGCTTATCCGATTCATCCATATGGTTGTGTGATTGCTGGTGCGGATATTATTTATGTGCCGTTAACAGAAGATTCTGACTTTTTCTCTGAGCTTGAAAAAGCCATCGAAGATTCTTGGCCCAAACCCAAGATGCTAATTGTTAATTTCCCGGGTAACCCAACAACGCAGTGTGTAGATTTAGCCTTTTTAGAACGCCTAGTAGCTATCGCAAAACAGCATAAAATGTGGCTAGTACATGACATAGCCTATGGTGAGATTACATTTGATGGCTATGAAGCGCCATCGATCCTACAGGTGGAAGGTGCTAAGGATATTGCGGTTGAATTTTACTCTCTATCGAAAACTTACAACATGCCAGGCTGGCGAGTTGGGTTTATGTGTGGCAATCCAACATTAGTCGAGGCACTATCACGCATAAAATCATATTTGGATTATGGGATGTTTACCCCCATTCAAGTGGCTGCGATTGAGGCATTAAATAGTCCTCAAGAGGTGATTGATAATGTGCGTGACACTTATCGAAGAAGACGTGATGTGCTTTGTGAAGGTTTGTGTAATGCAGGTTGGCAAGTTGAAAAACCTAAAGCTACGATGTTTGTTTGGGCAAAAATTCCTAAAGAGTATTCGTATCTTGGTTCTTTAGAATTTTCTAAGAAGTTATTAGAGGAAGCCAAGGTGGCGGTGTCACCTGGAGTAGGGTTTGGAAAATATGGTGATACCCATGTGCGATTTAGTTTAATAGAGAATAAGCATCGAACTCGACAAGCTGTTCGAAGTATAAAAAAGATGTTGAAAAACACCTAGTAACAATAATTAATCAAACAATTAAGTATATTTAAGAGAATGTCTGTACTAAAACCAGTAAAAGTTGGTGTTTTAGGTCTCGGTACCGTTGGAAGTGGTACTGCGAATATTTTAATG
>CAYXVH010000179.1:0-5100 GCA_964468615.1 uncultured Thiotrichales bacterium
TTAATTTATCTTTAGAATTAACTATATTTATTTATGAATGATCTTACTCGAATTTTAAACCAGAATTCATTTAAAAACCTGTATCCAATCACAATTAATAATTAATAATTAATAATTAGCCACGACACTCATAACGATTAAATAAAAATTGAACTCCTATTCGTGAACACGCGAATTAATAAACTTCTTTTAATCTATTAAATAATAAACACATGCAAATTTCTAATGTCACTTAAACAGCGATCAGGACATGAATTACAATCCTATTTCTACAACGATTCCTTATCTCTTCTCAGGAATATGATATAAGTTGATCGTCTGGCCGATTTTATCTACTGGCTCATATGCCTTTAACCAATTGTAGCGATTAAACGGTGGCTTTTCCCCACTTTGATAAAGACAGGCACGACTGATCGCAACCCAACCTGGAGTAAACTCGTATGCTTTAAGCCACTGCACATCGAAGTTTGTGTTCCATCGAAGATGATTTTTTGGCCCACGAAGACATGTAGAAACTTTGTCTATGCCTCGCTCCTTCAGTGCATCAGATAGCCGCTGGATATCTTGTCCCCAATCAAAATCACTCGCGAGGAGAACTTTTTCCGGCTCGTCTTTGGCTAGTTCATTAAAATAGACGAGATAGTCTGGGTGTGCTCCCACAGAAGAAATTACTTGCCATGTAAGGAGCCCCCCAACGGATGCGTAGCCAAACATCCTCATCACATTTTGTGTGCATAGAACAACCGCACCATAGCCTGCGATTATTGCCATCAATGGATAGATGGGAAGGACATGCCTAACACCAATGTTGATTGAACTTAACATTGTAACTGCTAATAGTGATACTGCAGTCACTACAGGTGCGAGTTGTCTAAAATTTCGGGACACGTTACTTTTGAATAGAATCACTACTAAGCCAATTAGGGTCAAAAAAAGAAATGGTAGTGGCGTTTTGACTCCAAGCGCTATTGGAAAGAAATTCCAATAGCCGCCTTTGTGTCTGATTTCTCCAAGTAAATAACTATTCCTTCCATGATAGCTGCCCGTTATAAGTTCGCTAATCCCATTAAAAAACTCAGGCGCAGGTATTTTAAGCTCCAACGCTGAGTACGCTGCATCATGCAGTAAGCCCTGCTTACCAAGTACGTCGTCGATCACGAGGTAAGGAGGCGGGAAACGTGTGTATTCCGAAATAGACCCAATAGAAAAACCGTACCCCGCCCAAATCACTACTGCAGCGACAATAGCGCTGAAGCATATCTGCACAGTGTAGTCACGAAAAAAACGATAAAGCTGCTTGTAATTTTTTCGCCCACTAAACCAAAATAATAAGAACAATGCGACAGCTGCAGTAGGTAAAAATAATAAAGCCGATAGCTTTGACAAAATTGCAAGGGCCGCGGTTAGTCCCACTAATAAGCTACGCAACAGAGTTGGTCGCTCAAGCCAATGTATAAAAACGATTAAAAAAGCCACATAAAAGGCGGTTAACGCTATGTCAGTTGTAGCCAGTCCAGAATGTGCAAGCACTGTGGGCAATGTGGTGAAAAGTCCAGTGGCGATCAGAGCAGTAACATCATCGAAAATCATACGGCACCAAATCCATACGAATATCGATACAAGCATAAAAAACGGTAGCACACCCAATCTGGCTAGAGAGAGATTTTTGAAATAGTCGTCATTGGCATACAGAATCGCATGTCCTTCCTCCCATCTTTTTGGATGTCCAAATGAGCGTATCCCGCTTAAATATGGCCCCAGCGCTACAGTAATTCTAGGCAGCGGCGTACCTAACATATCATATGTATATGTACCTTTATCAAGCCATTGCATACCAGCAGCAATATGCTGATGCTCATCATGCGTGTGATTAAATACGTTGTATGTAAATATAATTCTTACCGTTGCAATGATAATTAGCAGAACTATGATTACATGATACGCATACTTTTTGAAAAACATATGAAATAAAGACCCTTGTATTTATTTTATAACAAGGTGTAATAAATAAGTGTTACGAGTAAAGGTTACTTAGGGATTACATTTCCGATCCGGCCTGTGCGCCATCTCCAATTTGCACGCTGTCTCCAATAAAATTTTCTAAACACATTAAAAAATTGATATGAAAATTTATCCCACCAACTTACTTTTACCTCACCCCAACCCTCAGGAAAACTATACCCCCATTTTATCATGAATGGCCCAAATATACGCTTTGCCCTGCTAACAGTTTCTGGTGTGTAATACGATAAAAAGTGCTTCTTATCGCCTGTAGTTTTATTGGTGACTGGCAAAGGCCGCTTTTGCGGCAATCCAATTAACTCTAGAGATTTGCCAAAATCATCTTGTAAATTTTCAAAGCTGATTATGTAATCAAATTTATCATGCGAAAGTTCACTCCAACGACTATAGGGAATATGGTAGTACTTAAGAAAAAATTCTGAAAATTCTATGCCACCTTTATGGGTAGACCTTAATTTTATAGCATCGACGAATTTTAGTAGAGGGTCGCGTCGTTTTAGATTACTAGGTCTCGTAAATGCATCTCGATGATTATGCCTATATTTTAAATAGATGCTCACAACATCATCTAATGGATTACGAATACAAGAATATACAAAATATTTCTTTTGTTCTTCTGAAGCAATCTTAAGAAATTCTTCATAAGTAGCGTGTTTATAAAGAATTGACTGACCATCATAATTCTCGCGCAGCTCTTTTGCAATCGCTGTCGTAGCAGTGCGTGGAAGTTCCACAAATAAATATTTATATTTATCACTAATTATCATTCTTGGTACTGGCCTATCTAATAAATTTTATGGAAGTTAAACATAATTCATACCCAACTCTGAAATATCATCACTCTATAACCAACTTAAGAATTATAGCTCACGAAGGCCAAGTATTATGTTAGCCTTGTATAGATTCAAGGAATTTGATCACAATATTTACGAATTTTTTGGCTTAAAATATAATTATATTGACAGACTAATGGATACGTTCGGCTAAAAATATGTGATCCACGTAAATATTCTCATAACAAAAACAATCAGTAGCCTCTCACCAGCCAATTAATATCAATAAGAAAACGTAGCTGACACCTAGATCATACTAACAGGATCTATCAATGAATCTAAGCATTCAGAACCAACTTGAACCCCATTGGCTTGATCTTGTCACTATCATAGTTCTGGGGCTTGCAGCAGCATTCTGCACATACAAGTTATCGATAATTATTGGCCCTGAAATATTCAATGAAGATTCTATTAATACCTGGTTCGATGCAGATATTCCACGCATTTATGACAATATGACAGACCGTTCTAGTGATCACTATCGAACCGAGGTGCACCCACTATTTTCGCTTATAACTTACCCAATCGTAAAAATACTTAGCACAGGCCTAAAGCTGCACCCGATTACAGCTGTTCGAATTCTCACGGTATTTATATCAGCGATGTGGATTTGTAGCTTCTATATACTTTTAAGACTAATCAAAATTCGAAAGCTTGATTCGTTTGTATTCACACTGCTAGCAATATCCAGTGCATCTTCATTATTCTGGTTTTCAATCCCCGAAACCTATGCATTTGGATCGTTCAGTATTTTAATGGCACTTATACTGGTAGTTATCGTCCAACAACAGCATATATCCAAATGGTGGTTTATATGGATAAGTGCAGCAACACTGAGCATTACAGTTACTAACTGGATGGCTGGCATTACTGCAGTTATTTTAAATCATTCATGGAAACAAGCATTTAAAATTACATCAACTGCATTTGTAATCGTTCTTGCGTTTTGGATTATACAAAAATTATTTTTTCCTAGTGCTGAAATACCTACGCTAGTTGGAGAAACTAAATTTTTACGTAACCCTGATTTCACTCGCATATTAGAAGTCTTTTACTCTTTCACATTCCATACCATTGTAATGCCAGAATTTGAAACATCTGGTCTATTTAATCGAGTAGGTTGGTATTTGATGTATACCCAAATGTCTGAGCCAGGCTCAGGCAGTATTTATGGAAAAATTGCTGTTACGCTTTGGGCACTACTACTTGTACTTAGTTTATGTTCATTAGCCATGATTAAGAGCAATGTAAAATTGAAAATATTTTTAATTTTGACGTTAGCAGGTCAACTGTCCTTACACATCTTATATGGAAGTGAAACATTTCTATATTCTCTACATTACCTACCATTACTTTTGTGTTTCGCCGCATTAAGCACGTTGACAAAATTAAGGCTTTTAGCACTTACATTAGCTTGCTTGATGTTGCTTGCCAACGGAATAAATAATTATGACCAATTTTTAAAAGTAGTAGATTTTATCGATCAACAAAGTTCGCCACGCGAACAAGTACTTAGACAGATGCGTGAGCGTCCTAGTGACCCATGGCCTCAGAGCAAAGGTCATGTAATACTGGCAATTCCAGGAAGTGAAGAAGCAAAAAAGGGTTATCACGAACCAGGAGGCAACTTTAGTCCAGCACCCGATAGCTTCGGCGTATCAATTTGGCTAGTCGACAAAAAGGGCAACCTTAAGCTTAACAGTGACAATTTACCTCAACAAAATATCAATCAAAGTTTTGAATGGCACGATAATTCTCTAATCCCTGCAATCCGAACCGTAACGGATTGGTATGAAATTGCCTGGCGTTCTGAGGGCCAGGGAACATGGAAATTAACTTTTAAAGATAACCAAAGTGATGAGTTAACCCCATTCTTAGTTGTACGCAGCGTTGGTCCAGCAGGAGGACCAATCCGAACTCTTGAGTTATCTAAAAATCAGTTGTTTGTTAACAACTGTTGGGTAATACATTTCAATGTCGACCCTACGAATGTGTATATGGGAGAAGAAGGAACAAACAATTGGATTAATAATAATGAAATAACCACTGAATGGATAAGTCGTAAAGGCTGGGGATATGCACGTGTTGAAATTCCTACGCAAGCAGCATCCTGGTCAGCGTCTATAGTCAACACATCTAGCACTAATGAAGAAATAATCACAAAAAATGATACAGCTCTATATTTAGAGTTGCCAGATGATGAGTTTGTAGCGAGTATGCAAGCGCAAATCAGTCATATGGCAAT
>CAYXVH010000180.1:0-2683 GCA_964468615.1 uncultured Thiotrichales bacterium
CCTAAAAAGGGCTGTTTTTATATTGGCGCGCCCGGAGAGATTCGAACTCCCGACCGCTCGGTTCGTAGCCGAGTACTCTATCCAGCTGAGCTACGGGCGCATAACTTTGTATCCTTACTTTACTACTACTTAAATCCTTAACTAACGGTGCTTCGTACCGTGTACTCTGGTCACTCTCGACATCCTGTCTATCGCGACACTTGGGCTTCATGCCCATCGTCCAGCTGAGCTACGGGCGCATATAACAAAGCGAGCGAGTATAACGAATATCCAGATTAGAATTACATATATTATTAGGTATTCGTTATACTCTCGTTCAATTCGGAGAGGTGCCAGAGTGGTCGATTGGGGCTCCCTGCTAAGGAGTTGTACGGGTGACCGTACCGAGGGTTCGAATCCCTCCCTCTCCGCCATAATATACAAATGCCCCTCAAACAAGTGAACCATTTTGTTTATATCGTTAGGGTTGGGATGAGAACCCTTGCTGGTTAGACAAAGTTACTGGGATGTATTTTGTAATCCCTCCATATTTCTTAATATTCAGCAATATGTTCAATCTCTCACCCTTCCAAACTCTTCTCATAGGTATTCTTCAAATCGGAGTTGGTATTGGAATATTATTTTTCCCTCTTAGCATTCACGTCATCGCATGGGTTTTAATTCTATTTGGCTCAATGTTTATTTTTTTAGCGATTTATTTAGGGATTATGGACGTCATCAGCAAAGCTTCCGAAAAATAATTCGAAATGATTTAACAAATCATTTATTAAAACGAATTGATACACTGGTATCGATGATGTAATCACCGACTGCGCATATGATACTTAGAAGTGTTTAATGCAAATAGTTTAGCAACTAGCCTGTTGACTCATTTGCACTGGTTTTTTCGCGCTTGATACGCTCATAAATTTCTTCACGATGCACAGCAATATCACGCGGGGCATTTACCCCAATACGTACTTGATTACCTTTTACTCCTAGCACAGTGACCGTAACATCGTCTCCGATCATCAATGTTTCACCAACTCTCCTGGTCAAAATCAGCATTCCCGTATCTCCTAGATAGTCCGTTTTTATACGTTTATTATTTTTATTTAATTCACCAATGCAACTATCAACATTTCCTGTTAATGGTTACTCCTATGGTTTCTCTCCTACCAAAGCTGTTTTGTTATTTTTTACCGCGCTTATTGTTTAGTTTTTTTCTCCGTCGCCTGATCTAGTTCAAATGCTTCATGCAATGTTCGTACACCAAGTTCCAGATACTTCTCCTCTATTACGACCGAAATCTTAATTTCCGAGGTCGATATCATTAGGATATTTATCTTCTCATCAGCTAGTGCTTTGAACATTCTACTCGCAATTCCCGCGTGTGACCTCATCCCTACACCAACTAATGATAATTTTACTATGTTTGGGTCCCCACCGATGCGTCCTCCGCCAAGTATTTTTGCAGTATTTTCAAGGATTTTCAGTGCTTTATCATAGTCATTTCGATGAACTGTGAAAGTAAAATCAGCGGTATCTTTTCTGCCTATATTTTGTACAATCATGTCTACTTCGATGTTTCCAGCCGATATTGGACCCAAAATATGAGCGGCCACACCGGGCTGGTCAGGCACATCTTTTATAGTTAATTGCGCCTCATCTCGATTAAATGCGATACCTGAGATTAATGGATCTTCCATGCTGTCATCCTCATAGGTTATTAAAGTGCCTGGACCTTCTTTAAATGATGATAGAACTCTTAGGGGCACATCATATTTACCAGCAAATTCTACTGCACGAATTTGTAAAACTTTTGAACCTAAGCTGGCCATTTCTAGCATTTCTTCAAAGGTGATACGTGATAAACGCCGCGCATTGGGTTCTACTCTAGGATCAGTAGTATAGACACCATCTACATCTGTATAGATTTGACACTCATCCGCCTTCGATGCGGCAGCTAATGCCACGGCAGTGGTATCTGAACCACCACGCCCAAGTGTTGTAATGTTGCCTTCGCCATCAACACCTTGAAAACCTGCAACCACGACAACATTACCATCATTTAAAAGCTTCTTTAAACGATCCCCATCGATATCCTGAATACGTGCTTTGTTGAATTTATTATCAGTGCGAATACTTAATTGTCCACCCGTACAAGATACCGCATTGCACTCTCTCTTTTGCAATGCCATAGATAACAAAGCGATGGTCACTTGCTCACCGGTTGACACTAATACATCTAATTCACGACCGGTTGGTGTTTTAGTTCCCAGAACCTCTTCTGCTAAACCAAGTAAACGATTGGTTTCACCACTCATAGCAGACACCACTACTACAACTTGGTTGCCTTGATTCTTTGTAGCAATTATTTTTTCAGCCACGGACTCGATACGCTCAACAGTGCCTACTGAAGTCCCGCCATATTTTTGTACGATAAGCGCCAAAGTCACTATCCCTGATATTTGAGTGTTGTTAGATATTTATGTGCCCAGAGGCAATGCGAGTAGATTCTAATGATCAGGCTAGGGTTTTACTAGATATTTGCCAATAATAAGACAATAAATTATAGGACTATAAGTTTGCACGTATCCAATCTGGCACGGATTGAAGTGCTGCTTCGAGTGCAGCAGGATCAGTGCCACCCGCTTGTGCCATATCAGGACGTCCACCACCCTTGCCACCAACTTGTACCGCG
>CAYXVH010000181.1:0-8516 GCA_964468615.1 uncultured Thiotrichales bacterium
AGCCAATTCGCTTCTTTATTTATCCCTAAGTTATACAGATGATCCCAGGAGTAAATGCCTGAACTGTGGTTATCATCAAACACTAATACCACTGCATAGTTTCCCACTGGCTCAATAGCCGTGATATTCACATCTTCTTTACCTAGTTGGAGCACTTCTTGCCCTGGACCATGTCCTTGCACTTCTGCTGAGGGCGAATGCGTGCGTAGATATTCGCAACTCATTTCAAAGTGCTGACCATCATCAAACTCTATCTCAAGCATTCGAGATTTTTGATGTAACTGTATGTTAGTTGGAATTGCTATGGCCATTTTTTGTCCTAAGTTTAGTTTTCTTTCTAGCCCAAAGGGCTTTGATAAGTTTTTAGATGAGGCAAAAATATTTCTGAAAAGCGGAGTTTACATTTGGTAAATGAGCATTTTAAGAAATATTTTTAACGAAATATAAGGGCTTATCAAAACCCCCTGCTCATAGAATATATCGGCTTAAATCTTCATCTTTCACGAGCTCACCAATGTTCTCGTCTACATATGCCGAATCTACGGTATACGATTTGCCACTTTCATCCGGAGCATTATAGGAAATACTCTCTAGTAGTCGTTCCATTATCGTATGCAGTCTACGTGCACCGATATTCTCAGTGGATTCATTCACATCATGAGCGACTTGGGCAATTTTTCGCACACCGTCTTCAGCAAAATCTAGCGTAACACCTTCAGTATGCATTAGCGCTGTGTATTGCTCGGTTAAACAAGCATCCGGTTCCGTCAAAATACGTACAAAATCATCTACTGATAAGGCTTTGAGTTCTACGCGAATCGGCAAACGGCCTTGCAGCTCTGGAATGAGGTCCGATGGTTTAGAAACATGGAATGCACCGGATGCGATAAACAGAATGTGATCGGTATTCACGATGCCGTATTTAGTGTTTACAGTACAGCCTTCTACTAATGGCAATAAATCACGTTGCACCCCTTCGCGTGATACATCTGCACCACTGGTGTTGCCACTTTTAGCAACTTTATCGATTTCATCTAAAAACACGATACCGTTTTGCTCAACACTCTCTAGCGCATCAGCTTTTAACTCTTCTTCATTTACCAGTTTATGCGCTTCTTCTTCGGTGAGTGCCTTCATAGCTTCTGCGATACGCATTTTGCGAGTTTTCTTTTTACCGGTGTTCATGTTTTTGAACATCCCGGTAAGTTGATCCGCCATTTCTTCCATGCCCGGTGGGGTCATGATTTCTACACCCACGGGTGTTGCGGCTAGATCAATTTCTATTTCGGTATCGTTAAGATTGCCTTCGCGAAGTTTTTTACGAAACTTTTGGCGGGTTTCAGCATTGTAATCAGGTCTGTCTTCTGAAGGGTCTACGCGTGACGGAACCAGAATATCTAGAATGCGTTCTTCGGCCGCTTCTTCAGCACGGAAGCGCACTTTCTCTTTTTCGGTTTCACGCGCCATCTTTACTGCGGTATCGACCAAATCGCGAATGATTGAATCAACCTCTTTGCCGACATAACCTACTTCGGTAAATTTAGTCGCTTCAACTTTTATGAAGGGCGCATTAGCCAGTTTTGCTAAGCGACGTGCGATTTCGGTTTTACCTACACCGGTTGGGCCTATCATTAAAATATTTTTCGGTGTGACTTCAACCCGTAACTCTTCAGGTAATTGCTGACGCCGCCAACGATTCCGCAATGCGATAGCCACTGCACGTTTGGCTTCATCTTGCCCGACGATGTGTTTTTCGAGTTCTTGTACGATTTCTCGCGGTGTCATGTTTGACATATAAATTCTTTCTATCTGTAATTTGTTTTTAGGTATCTATAGTTCTTCTATAGAAATGCTGGTGTTGGTGTAGATACAAATGCTGGCAGCGATGTTTAAAGACTTTTCTACAATCTCTTTCGCGCTTAGTTCGGTATTTTCAAACAGTGCACGCGCTGCAGCTTGTGCATATGGTCCGCCTGAACCAATGGCAACCAGTGCATCTTCCGGTTCAATTACATCACCGTTCCCAGAAATGATCAGCGAGGCAGTGTCATCGGCTACCGCAAGCAAGGCTTCCAATTTGCGTAACATGCGATCGGTGCGCCAATCTTTAGCCAGTTCTACTGCCGCTCGAGTGAGTTGCCCGTTATGTTGTTCTAGCTTAGCTTCAAAACGTTCAAACAACGTAAACGCATCTGCGGTTCCACCAGCAAAGCCTGCAATGACTTTATCTTTATACAGGCGACGGATTTTTACCGCATTGCCCTTCATGATGGTGTTGCCAAGAGATACTTGGCCGTCACCGCCGAGTGCTACTTTGCCGTTACGACGTATCGAGACAATCGTGGTCATTTGAATGGTTCCATATATAAGTTTTGGGAATGATGAACTGGTTTTTTTAGAAGGGTATTCTCAAATATAATATATGGGAACACCATAACCCTTTTTCAAGGGAACTCTTGTGGAATGAAACCAATATCGCAGTTTAATTACGCGATTAAAAGTGAGGTTTAGTCGTCTTTAGGGAAGGAATTTTCGATGAGGTCGGATTGACTTTCTGGGGAGCTATCTAGGTTATGTGATTTCCTCGCACGTGGATGAGCTTTGTCATAGACTTGAGCAAGGTGTTGAAAATCTAGATGAGTATAGATTTGCGTGGTGCTGATATCAGCATGCCCCAACATTTCTTGTACCGCACGTAGATCACCACTCGATTCCAATAAGTGACTTGCGAAAGAATGTCGCAACATATGTGGATGCACATGTTTATCTAAACCTTGTTCTCTGCCAACCTGGGCCATACGTTGTTGCACTGCACGTGGCGATAAACGATTACCACGATTATTAATAAACACGGCTAGCTCGCCTTCGGCGACAATGTTGGGACGCGCTTCTAGCCATCTATTTAAGGCTTTGCAAGCATTGGCGCCAATTGGTAAATATCGCGTTTTATTGCCTTTACCTAAAACTTGCACCTGTCCCTGAGTGAGATCAATGGCATCTAAATTCAAATTCACCATTTCTGCCAAACGCAAACCAGATGAATACATGAGCTCCATCATTGCGTAGTCGCGTAGCTTAAGAGGGTTTTGCGGCCCTTCATTTAATAGACGATTAATTTCATCTACGTCTAACAAGTTGGGTAATTTTTTCTCAATACTGGGTCCGCTGACATCAGCAACCGGGTTATTTTCAATTAATTGCTCACGTTGCAGGAAGGTATAAAAACCACGAATGGCACTTAAGGAACGATGCAAGCTTCTTGCAGATATACCACGTCGTCGACGTGAACCCGCATAATTGCGCACATGCAGGCTATCTACATCACAACAATCCGTGACATTTACTGCATTAATGAATTCTATGAATTGAAGAAGATCTCTTTGATAGCTATCTAGCGTAGCTGGAGAGTACCGACGTTCATCTTTGAGATAACGCAGGTAACGTTGAAAAAGTTTTTGCGTGTTCTGCTGTCCAACTTCTGGACTAGTAACAACTGCCATAAACAAACCTGGGTTTATAAAACCGGGCTAAATAAAATACAACGTTAGCACTTATTACTAGTGTTTGTATATTTTTATAGTTTTTTTGCTAGATAAAGCGAACGTAATCTAAGTTAATTGGTAATACTTAACTTAATTATTAAAATGAAACAGATTTATATTTAATTTAAACCGCAACTGGAGTGTATTGTTGAAGCTTTGAACCAAGAATTTCGCCCAAGTTACCTAAGAACAACGTTCCCATCCCATTTTGAAAACGATTGGTGTCGGTACTACCTAAAAACAATACGCCTAGTTGCTCGTCCTTCTTTAATGCAACCGCTGCGGCTGAGCGAATAGGCTTTTTCTGATTTTCGTTACCAAATACATTTTCAATTTGGCGTTTAGTAAGAAACGCTACACCACGTCGCCGACTAGAGAAAAGATCCTGGACAAGTTTAGATTTTTGCAAAGTTTTTTCCATTTCTGCGCAATCTTTCACTGTAGTTTCAGGCAATACATCAAATAAACGTAGATTTACCTTAGTACCTGGGAAATCTGCATGCATTAAATCGTGAATACCACTAAGCGTTTCATCAAAGCCTCGAATGGATACTAAGCCAAGCGTGATGGTATGTAGGCGCGTACTGACTTTTTCATTGTCTTTTGCGACCTTGATGAGCTGATGCAGTTTTTGATCAAGCTCTTTATTCTTGTTGCGTAATAGTTCAACTTGGCGCTCAACTAACGAGACTGCCACTCCTGTTTCATGCGGAATAGCTAAGGTTTCGATCAGATCAGCATGATGCGTAAAGAAATCACTATGCGTGCGCAAATACCGTGCTACATGATCACGTGTAATTTTCGCTTTTGGTGCAGGGATTTCGGCTGTAGCGGATACTTTAGGCTTGGTCTGCGTTGTCATAAGTTAAGGCTCCCCTCAAAACTAAATTGTGCGGGTCCAGTCATTAGTACTGGAGCAGCATTGTTTTCACACTCTATTTGCAAGCTTCCACCAGGCAAGTCTACGGTTACATTTTTATCAAGCAGACCTTGAGTCTGCCCAACTGCAACTGCTGCACATGCACCGGTGCCACAGGCACTGGTTTCGCCCACGTGTCTTTCAAATACACGCAAAGCGATGTGTTGCGGGTTTAAAACCTGCATAAAGCCTATATTGGCTTTGTTCGGAAACATCGAGTGCTTCTCTAGTTTGGGGCCTAAAATTTCTACCGGTGCATGATTAATATCATTCACCTGGAGTACTGCATGTGGATTGCCCATTGAAACTGCTCCAATCTTCACTTGCTCACCGTCTACATCGATTTCATAACTCGATGCCTGTGTGCTCGCTGAAAATGGAATTTTTTCAGGTTCAAAAATGGGTGCACCCATATTCACAGTAACCATATCGTCTTCACGAAGATAAATTTGATATACACCACTCATTGTTTTGATGTTTATCGAAGTTTTATTCGTTAATCCATTCAATGCAAGAAACCTTCCGACACACCGTGCTCCATTCCCGCATTGTTCAACTTCTTCTCCATTGCTGTTGTAGATTTGATAATTAAAATCAACCTCTGCATCTGTTGCAGAATCTATGACTAAAATTTGATCGCAGCCTACACCTAATTTTCGATCTGCTATCCAACGAATTTTTTCGCTAGAAAGTTGCAGGTCTTGATTCACAGCATCGAAGACGACGAAATCATTACCTAATCCGTGCATTTTTGCAAATCGAAATTTCATAGCAGACCACTAAATAATTATGGCTTTATGGTAGTAAAAAATTGTTAATTAAACCTATTCGTTAAGAATACTCTTTAGAGCACTACAAACCTTACTTCATTAAGCGAACATACTCTTTGTAAATACACTTATCCATAACCGTGAAGATGTTTTCTTTGCATGCTCGATTAGCACTATCTATATCAATCACGCCTTCTTGTAACCACAATGCGCTAACTTTTTTGTCTATACATTGCTCAGTTAGTTCCGCTACATACTTTGGTGCTCGAAATACATTCACTAAATCCACTGCATATGGAACCTCTGATAAAGAAGCATACGCCTTAACACCAAGCACTTCCCTCACTGCAGGTCGGACAGGAATGATCTCAAAGCCAAACTCTTGCATATGTTTTGCTACACGGTGACTAGGGCGATCCGGTTTAGGCGATAAACCTATTACAGCAATGCTTTTAACTCGCTCAAAAAGCGCGATTAATTCTATATCGCTGGGCAAGTTATAAATAATTTCAGTTTGTTGGTCCACTATAAGTATCCGTAAATAAGCATATGCCGGTCGCTAACGACATCTATGTTCAAGCTATCCAATTTCGCATTTTCAATCTGTGTGCGCACCTCATTCGGCGTGAAGGCTGCTAGTAATGAGTTATAAAAATCTTTGCGCAAAATTTCTGCTTCCTTGTTCGCATATTGATCAACTAATTCACTTGCTTCTTGTGTTGTATCAGGACGAAACAAATCACACACATAAATTTTTGTTTCATTATTCGCAAATTGCTTAATGATTGACCATAAGTGTTGCGGCTCATGCAAGTGGTGTAACAAGCTGTTGGAAATAATTGCATCGTAGGTTTTTTTAAAAGTGCAATTTGGTAATTGTTGATGATGCAGCGTTATACGTTCGCTTAAAGATTCTTTTTTTATAAGAACTTCAGCTTGCTTGAGCATTTCTTCTGCACCATCCACTGCATCAATTTTGCAGCTAGGATATCGATGCGCAAAACGTGCGGTAACATCGCCCGAGCCACAACCCAAATCAAGCACATTTTGTAGTGGTGGATCATCTGGGAAAATTTGGCTAAAGTTTTCGATTACAGCTTGATGCGCAAGCTCGAAATCTGCACTTGAATAGGCAAGCACCTGTTCAGGATCATTCATTAACTCCGGTTCTGGCTTTCTATCCATTAGGGAAGTTCTGATTTATTTTAAGACGAGGCAAAAAAATGTCGAGAAGAGCGATCGACTGTATGGATGCAGGAGGTAGAGCAACGCAAGGAGTAGTTGCCGAGTGTATTGACTTATACATGAGCGAATTTGAGATCATTTTTTAACGAAGTATTAGGATGAATCAGGGCTTCCCTGCTTAATCAGGAATGATTTCGTTGGCAAGTAACTGATCGAACGTTTCTCGCATACGAATTAGGTGCGCTTGATCTCCTTCAACCAATACTTCTGCGGCACGCAAGCGAGTGTTGTAATTACTCGACATTACAAATCCATAGGCTCCTACCGCATGCACGGCAAGCAGGCTCCCCTCTTGTATAGACAGGTCTCGTTCTTTACCTAGAAAATCTCCGGTTTCACACACCGGCCCCACCACATCATAGCTGACGGTTTTGCCATCCGTTTGTTCTACCGCAGTGATGTCATGCCAGGCTGTATATAAAGAAGGGCGCATTAAATCATTCATTGCCGCATCTACCAGAGCAAAGTTTTTATCACGGGTTTTCTTTATGTGCTCAACTCGGGTAAGAAGTACCCCAGCATCGCCAACGACGGAACGGCCTGGCTCAATAAATATCTCTACGCCTCTATTTTGCATAAAGGGTGTTAGCACTTCCGCATACTGTTGCATGGTCGGAGGTTGCTCACCATTTTCATAACGAATACCCAAGCCACCACCAATATCAATGTGCTTTAAATCAATACCCGCTTCAGACAATTGATCTACCAACGTAAAGACTTTTTCAAAGCTAGATTGAAATGGACTCAAATCCAATAGCTGCGAACCTATATGACAATCCACACCTACCGCATGTAGGTGACTGCACGCTACGATTTGCTGATAAATATCCAGCGCATCATTGATATCCACACCAAATTTATTTTCTTTTAAACCAGTAGATATATAAGGGTGTGTAGCGGCATCTACATCTGGGTTCACCCGCAAAGAAACATTCGCATGGATATCCATTTCTCTTGTAATGGCATCTAAACGTTGCAATTCCGCGGTGGACTCAATATTGAAACAATCAATTCCCATTACCAATGCACGTCGAATTTCATCTGAACGCTTGGCCACTCCAGAAAATACAACTTTCTTAACATCTCCCCCAGCACGAATAACGCGTTCAAGCTCGCCGATGGAAACAATATCGAACCCTGCCCCCAGTTTTGCTAACAGATTTAACACCGCTAAATTGGAGTTAGCTTTTACTGCGTAACAGATACGTGATGACCATTGGCTTAACGCAGTTTCATAAGCGCGATAGTTAGTTTCGATCGCAGCTTTTGAATATACATAGCAAGGTGTGCCATAGGCATCTGCCAGTTCTTGCAGGTTCACATCTTCCGCATGCAGAAGGTTATTTTTATATTCAAATGCGTTCATGGCTAGTTACACCAAAAATATTAATCAATAATGGATAAGTGTCTGAGAAAAAAAGTTTCAAAAAAAAGTTATGTTTTTGATTTTTCTTTAGAGGTTTTTTCTGGTTCATCTTCGGGTAGGTACAAATCACCCGTCTGCCCACATGCAGTAAGGAGCAAAATGCCGGCCACAAGACACGCCAGAAAATATGGTTTGAGGTGTAACATCTTATATACTCGGTAATTCGCCGCTATTGTATAGAGTATTTAGATAGCTATGAAGGTTTTCATAGCTATCTTTGGGTGCATGGACGCACCCACATCCTTCAGTTAGATGTAATTGAAGGATGTGAGAGCATAGAAAATCGCATTTTCTTTGCTCGTTCTCTGATTAATCCTGGATGGATTAATTCAGAGCTTTAAAAAGTTAACAAGAAACCTTACCCAATACATTATTCCGGGACATTATTAAGCATGCCGCTTTCCACTATTCAAATTGAAACTCAAAATGATCCTGATTGCGCGGTAATCTGGTTGCACGGCTTAGGCGCAAATGGCCACGATTTTGAACCCATTGTTGCTGAGCTAAATTTACCAACTTCAGTGAAAGCCAGATTTATTTTTCCTCATGCACCTGTTCAAGCAGTAAGCTTAAACAATGGCATGCAGATGCCAGCTTGGTATGACCTTTATGGC
>CAYXVH010000182.1:0-30041 GCA_964468615.1 uncultured Thiotrichales bacterium
ACGAAGTTACCTACAAGCCCTCCTCCATTAGTAAATTAGCAATAACTCTGGACAATAAGATAAGTAATTATCTTCTATTAGCCCTGAATTAGTGCATATCGAACAATATTAGTCTTTACGATGCACTATAATAGTGCGTTAATAAGCGTTCCATTATGCTAAGCCTTTGATTCTTAGTGTCAATCCGGTGCAATTCAGTTGGATCGATTATTGCAATTAAGCAGCTAAGGACATGCTATGACAAAAACACCTACAAATATATTTGGTGAAATCCCAGCAATTATGGAAGTACTAGTAGATACAAATCAGCATAAGAAAATTTTAGACAACCTAGCACTTGCAGTGTTCTTGGTTGACGAAAATCTATGTGTGAAATATTTAAATCCTGCTGCAGAAGAAATTGTGGGCACAGGTGTGCGTCATGCATTAAATCGTCCTTTGACCGATTTTATTCAAGACACAGATGGCGATCTTATTCAGCATATTCAAAATTCTATTGAAAGGGGTCACCCTATTACACAACGAGAAGTGTGTATGAAGCGTTTTGGGAGAAGTGATTTTACTATCGACTGCTCCATTACCCCGATGCTTACAAAAGGCGAAGAATCGATTTGCATGCTCGAAATATCACAAGTCGACCGCATGGTGAAAATTAGTCGTGAAGAACACTTATTATCAGAGATGCAAGCTACTCAAAATATGTTGCGTGGTTTAGCCCATGAAATAAAAAACCCACTAGGTGGTTTGCGTGGTGCAGCACAGTTGCTAGCAGGAGAACTTGCAGACGCATCTTTGCGTGAATATACAGATGTCATTATCAGCGAAGCCGATCGCTTAAGAAAATTAGTGGATCGTATGTTCGGTCCGAACATTATGCCCGCGAAAAAACTCGTCAATGTTCATCATGTGCTAGAGCATATACGTCATTTAGCACTTGCAGAAACTCCCACTGGAGTTGAATTCAAGGTTGATTATGATCCAAGCATTCCAGAGATTAATGCCGATCGAGATTTGTTGGTACAAGCCATTCTCAATATTGTTCGCAACGCGGTATGTGCAGTGAGTAATGATTTAAGTAACGAGAAGGCAGAGGTAACACTCAAAACACGTGTACTAAGGCGATATACATTGGCAGATGTTATGCATCGATTAATTGTTGAAGTAAGTGTTACTGATAATGGTCCTGGAATTAAAGATGAACTTAAACCACAAATCTTTTTTCCTATGGTTTCTGGGAGTGAGGATGGAACGGGTCTTGGCTTGCCGATTTCTCAAAAATTAATTCATTTGCATGACGGGTTGATTGAATTTGATTCTGTACCAGGACAAACAGAGTTTCGTGTGTTGTTGCCTCTTAATGGCGAACAATGTTTTAACGTTAATAATTAAGTGAATAGAGTATGAGTGCTTCAAAAGTTTGGGTAATAGATGACGATCAAGCCATGCGCTGGGTATTAGAGCGCGCATTCCAAAAAGCACAAATACCTGTGATGACGTTTGAATCTGCTATTACTGCACTTCACGAACTTGAAAGTGATACCCCTACCGCCATTATTACCGATGTGCGTATGCCGGGCATGGATGGCTTTGAGTTTTTAGAGCGTATTAAGACGGATCATCCAGATCTGCCAATTATCATTATGACCGCACATTCTGATTTACAAAGTGCTGTTGGTGCATATCAAAAAGGTGCGTTTGAATACTTGCCTAAACCATTTGATGTGGATGACGCAGTAGAACTCACTAAACGTGCATGCTTGGCTGCAAATGAAGAAGTAGTCACTGCTAAGTCAGAAGAACCGGTTGATGATTTGCCAGAAATCATTGGTGAATCGCCGGCCATGCAAGAAGTGTTTCGCGCGATTGGCAGACTGTCCAATTCAAATGTAACCGTGTTAATTAATGGTGCATCGGGTACAGGTAAAGAACTTGTTTCACGTGCACTGCATGATAATAGTCCACGTGCACAAGGTCCTTTTATCGCACTTAACATGGCCGCAATACCGCGTGAATTATTAGAATCCGAATTATTTGGTCATGAAAAGGGCTCGTTCACAGGTGCTCAAACTCAGCGCAAAGGCAGATTTGAGCAAGCTAATGGAGGCACTTTATTTCTAGATGAAATTGGTGATATGCCAGCAGATCTACAAACGCGTTTATTGCGTGTGTTATCAGACGGGAACTTCTACCGTGTTGGCGGCCATCAGCCGATCAAAGCGGATGTACGTATTGTTGCAGCAACACACCAGAATCTAGAAGCTAGAGTGCGTGATGGCGACTTTCGTGAAGATCTTTTTCATCGTCTTAATGTAATTCGCATAGTTTTACCAGCATTACGTGAACGAAAAGAAGATATTCCTGCGTTGTTGCAACATTTTATGAAAGCGTCGGCTAAAGAATTAGAAACTGAAACTAAGGATGTTTCGGATGAGGTGATTGAATATTTAAGCGCTTTAAACTGGCCTGGCAACATTCGTCAGTTAGAAAATGTTTGCAGGTGGCTCACTGTCATGGCGTCTAGTAATGAAATTCGCATGCAAGATTTGCCGGCAGAAATGCTTAAAGATGAAATGTCTGTTGCGGATACTGCAAGCTGGCAAGCACAGCTAGGTGAGTGGGTCGATCGAGAATTGTCAAAAGGCAATGACGCTATTCTAGATCGAGCAATGCCTGATTTTGAAGCAATTATGATTAAAGCCGCTATGCGTAAAACCAATGGTAAACGACAAGAAGCCGCAAAACTTTTAGGTTGGGGTAGAAATACTTTGACTAGGAAGATTCAGGAGTTGGGGCTGTTTCAATCTTAATAACCTTATATCTGCTTACGACCAATAGTGAGCACAAGGATGTTGCATCAGATTAAATCTTTTTTCGTATGTCTGCTTGCGGCCAATAGCGGTCATTCACCTAAAGCGCAATAAGTAATGACGAACTGTTTAATTAGTGCTAACGCATGATCCTAATGAGCATGGCTTTATTGCCGATAAAATACATAAGAAATACTCCAGTATTTGCTAATAAGCTATAAACCTATTATTTCTATTAATTGCTATTTAAGATAATTTTGAATGCCGA
Organism: uncultured Thiotrichales bacterium; assembly: GCA_964468615.1. Classification (GTDB taxonomy): domain Bacteria; phylum Pseudomonadota; class Gammaproteobacteria; order UBA4575; family UBA4575; genus JABDMD01. Next base: position 3,076 of record CAYXVH010000182.1, read on the forward strand.
ATTTACTTTTTATTAAATGGAGTGAGGAGGATCACTTTGATCATCCTATTATAGATGAACAACATCGAGGCTTAATTGCAACAATAAATTCCTTGTACTATTCTATACAAAATGGATGGTCTATTACAGACTTGAGACACACTATTCTGATGTTTGAGCAGTACGTCATTTTCCATTTAAAAATGGAAGAATCAATATTGTTGGATCAGGGGATACCGGACAAAGAATTAGAAGTTATCAAAAATTATGGCGAAGAGTTTTTACGCGAGTTGAAGATTGTCGTTACGGAAGCAGTTGCACATAAAGAGCCTAATGAATTAACTAGTTATCTTGCTAAATGGTGGCTAGGTCATAAATCAGAGTTTCATGATAAGCTCGTTAAGTACATTAAACACTAATTCTTACTCAAACTACCATAATTGTATGACCGCTTTGGGTCGTTAGCGGACATTTTAAAATAGGATTGCATCATCCATGATGCGCCTCTTCATTCGTACATCCTTGTACTCACACTTTGGGTCGATAGCAGACATTATTAATTTGAGTGAACTTGCAGACTTCCGATAATTTCATTTACATGTTGATGATTGTTCTGATCTAGATAATCAACAATCCCATCGTTGATTTTATTACAACACAGTGGGTCGTAGAATAACCCTGTACCGAGACCGACAGTAGTTGCGCCTGCCAACAAAAACTCTATCGCATCCGTTGCGTTAACTATACCGCCTTGGCCGATGATTGGGATATTGTGTGGTTTGCATTCTTGATATACCTCATGCACTTTTAATAGTGCAATCGGTTTGATGGCAGGTCCAGATAAGCCGCCTTGGTTGTTGTGGATAATCGGTTGCTTTTTATGAATATCAATGGCCATGCCCATAACCGTGTTGATGACGGCAAAGGCGTCGCTACCGGCTTCAATACATAACTTTGCGTTGTGTCTAATATCGGTTTGGTTCGGTGAAAGCTTGGTGATGATAGGTTTTTTCGTTACTGAACGACAAGCAGCGACAACACGTGCAGACATATCTGGATCATTGCCAAAAGCCACACCACCTTCTTTCACATTAGGACATGAAATATTTATTTCAATGGCATCAATCGGGGAGTCATCAAATTTTTGCGTGACCTCAATATATTCTTCAATGGTTGAGCCCGATACATTAGCAATGAATCGTGTTTCGGAAAAATCGAGCTTAGGTAGAATGTCGTTTACGACATAATCCACCCCGGGATTTTGCAAGCCGATGGCATTCAGCATGCCTTCTGGTGTTTCGGTAATTCGGTGTGGCGCATTGCCAAAACGCGGCTCACCTGTAGTGCCCTTTAAGCAAACCGCACCTACATCAGTGTTGGAGAATCCTTCAATACGTGTATATTCTTCACCAAATCCCACACATCCAGATAGTAAAACTAAAGGTGAGCTGAGCTTTAAACCGCAAAACTCCAGATGTAATTTTTTATTAGTCATTTATAAATGTTTCACGTCGTTCTCTTTGAGCCTGAAATTCCGCCGAATACGGGGAATATTATACGGTTATGCGCCAATATGGGTTGTGATCTGCATTTAATTCATCCTTTAGGTTTTCAGCTTGATGAAAAAAAGCTGCGTAGAGCAGGATTGGATTACCATGAATTTGCCAGTGTGACTGAGTACCAAAGTTACCAAACCATGTTGGATGAGCTTAAACCGAAGCGGATTTTCGCATGTTCTACAAAAGGACGCACAAATTATGATGTTCCTAACTATCAAACCAGCGATACTTTTATATTTGGCCCGGAAACACGGGGATTGCCCGATCTGGTGCTAGATCAATATGAGCCGAGTAACGTGTTGCGTATACCCATGCATGAATCATCACGCAGTATAAATTTAGCTAACTCAGTAGGAATAATTCTTTACGAGGCTTGGCGTCAAATTGGCTTTAAATAAAAACCAGAATTCTTTTTAAGAAGACTCTTCTTTCATGTCTCGGCCTAACAACTCTGCAATCGCTGTGTTGAGTTCTAGATGACCGTTCAGGACTTTCCAAACTTTTTCGCAGATTGGCATTTCAACATTATTATCTTGGGCAATTTCATGTACGACTTGCGCAGCATGAAATCCCTCAACGGCCTGCCCTAGTTCGTCCATGTATTGTTGTGCTGTTTTTCCTTGTGCCAGTGCGAGGCCTAATCTGCGATTTCTAGATTGATCATCAGTACAGGTTAAAACTAAATCACCGATGCCGGCTAAACCCATTAAAGTTTTTGGATTAGCCTTTAATGCAGCTCCTAAGCGCATCATCTCAGCTAAACCTCTTGTGACTAATGCAGCGCGAGCATTGGCACCAAATCCAAGACCATCCACAATTCCTGCAGCAATGGCCAACACATTTTTTACAGTGCCACCTAACTCAACTCCAATAACATCATCACTTACATATACTCTGAAATTATCGCTGTGAAAATAAGCTGCTAATTCTTTTGCATAGTCAATGTCACTTGAAGCAAGGGTTACCGCAGTTGGTAAACTGTCTGCAACCTCTTTAGCGAATGAAGGACCAGATAAAACAGCAGATTGAATATCCTTCCCTAGAACATCTTCCACTACCTGATGCATCATCATTTTGGTTTGTTTTTCAAAACCTTTGGTTGCCCAGATGAATTTTTTTGTATGCTGTAGTGATACTAATTGTTCACAGGCCACACGCATGGCATAACTTGGTACTACAGATAAAATGAAATCTACTTCTTTTATAGCTGTGACAAGATCGTGCTCTGCTGTAAGTGTGGCAGGGAATGCGTTACCAGGAAGATAGCGTTTGTTTTCATGGTCGGCAGTTAATGCAGAGATTAATCCTGCATCGTGATCCCAAGCTCGAACTTGATGCCCATTGTTTGCAAGCTGTATGGCAAGTGCGGTGCCCCAAGATCCGGCACCTAATACTGCAGCGGTAGTCATAAATTAGTGCTTAATTTGCTCAGGATTATCTTTTTGCTCATTAACCGCAGATAGATGCTGTTGATAGAGTGCATCGAAATTAACTGGATTTAATAACAATTGCGGGAATCCGCCTTTGGTGATCAATTCGGCAATGGCCTCACGCGCGAAAGGGAACAGAATATTTGGGCAATAACTACCTAATAGCTGTTTATGTTGGTCTTCAGGAAAATTTTCCAAGAAAAATATTCCTGCTTGCTTAATTTCAACTAGAAATGCTGTGGCCTCTTCGTGAGTAGCGGTCACTGTGACGGTAATGACAATCTCAAATACATTCTTATCAAGTTTATCATTTTCAGTTTGAATATGGACGTCCGTTTTAGGATTCCATTTTTCAGTAAAGATCTTAGGCGAATTCGGAGTTTCGAAGGAAAGATCTTTTACGTATATTTTTTGAATTTCAAATTTTTGAGCAGGTTTTTCAGCCATTTTTTTGCGTGGTTAATTATTTGAATGGCTAATTATGACTGAATTACATTAGGCTTTCCCTACAATTATTTGCCTTGCAGCATGTCATCTAGTTTGCCCTCACTATTTAATGCTGCCATATCATCAAAACCACCAATATGTGTATCGCCAATAAATATTTGCGGCACAGTTTGACGTTTTGTACGTTCTACCATTTCCTCAGCTTTGGCCGGATCTTCATGGATGTTAATTTCGTTGTACTCAACGCCTTTACTATCAAACATTTTTTTTGCAGCGTTACAGTATGCGCAACGGTGGCCAGAATAAATGGTAATTTCAGGAGTGCTCATGCCGCTTACTCATTTTTTAGTTATTGGGAGTTGATCATTAACCCAGGCAGTTAGTCCGCCTTTCAAGCCAAATACATTGGTGTAGTTATTCTTCAATAATAATTTACAAGCTTGTGCGGAGCGATTGCCCGTTTTGCAAAAAACCAAAATAGGCTGGTCTTTATTGTTTGAAAGGCTATCTAATTTTTCAGGTAGTACGCTAAGTGCGACATGATTAGAATCTATAATACTACCCTGCTCTATTTCGTTAACTTCACGTATATCTATTACCATGGCGTTTTCTTTATTGATCAATCTTACAGCTTCAGAGGGTAGAACTTCTTTGTAGCCTTTTGTGGCTCGCTTTAATTCGGTCATAATAATCAAAGCAACCACAGCTGCAAGCGCTATAAATAGCATGGTATGCCGTCCAGCGAATTCAATATATTCTTGCATATGGAGGTAAATTAGAAATCAGGTAAAGAAAAACGAAGTAGAATCAATGCGCTGAGCAGAACACCTGTTGCATCATATTAATTAAACTGAGTGTGCGTTCATCACCAACACGATAAAATACACGATTAGCATCTTTGCGAGAAGCTAAAATGCCTTTATCACGCAGAATGGCAAGATGCTGAGAGATGTTACTTTGAGAAGTGCCGACATTATCGACAATATCTTGTACGCTGACTTCTCGATCACCCAAAACACAAAGAATTTTTAAACGTAAAGGATGCGACATGGCTTTTAGAGATCGTGACGCCTGTTCAATATCCTCTTCTCTAGTGATGAGGTCTTCTGCGGCTATGCTCATAATAGATCCTAGTTGTTGTAGGTTTGCGTTTCCGTGCAAACATATGCTTTTATAGTATAGGCTAATATTATAAATGTCTAATACGTTAATAAACTATATAAATCAATAAGTTAATGCTTTTTCTGGCTGATTAGATAGGTATAATCTCATCTATATATGTTGCAAATACCCGCTTTACAGATGATTAGAGCAGCATCCATGGTGTTGTTTTTTGTAGTATGTGTGGCTTTGATGGCATCTGTATTTGCAGAGCCTACAAGACAGGAAACGGAAAAAAAGCTTGTCAAGGTACAGGAGCAAATACGCAAGTCACAACAAAAATTAGAACAGAAAAATGGAGAACTTGGCAGCTTAGAAAAACTGCTGCGTGAAGCTGAACAAAGTATTGGAAATTTAAACCAACTACTTGCGGCAACCGAGGCAAGTCTTAAACAGAGCCAAGAAAAAATAGCAAAGTTACAAGCCGAGGAAAAGCAATTGCAAAAGCAATTGTCCAAACATCACGACATCTTATATGCGCAGATACGTTCAGAGTATCAATATGGTGGCCAACAAAAACTTAAATTGTTATTGAATCAGCAGAATCCTGAAAAGCTGGGACGCAATCTTATTTATTACGATTACCTGCATCGTGCGCGCCTGAGTGAAATTGATAAAGCTACAAAGGTTTTGCAGTCCGTAAACGAAGTTCAGGCTGAGATTTTGCAAACGGAAGAAGTTGCCAAACAAGCTAAACTGAGCTTGTTAAATGAAAAACAATCGCTAGAACAAGCGCAAAAACAGCGTAAAACAGCAATAAGCTCATTAAACAGTAATGTTTCATCAGAAAAGGAAAAGCTCGAAAATCTTGAAGGCAATGAGAAACAACTTAAAGAATTGATTGAAAAACTTCGTTCGGCTTTAGCGGATATTCCTGTTTTTGATAAAAGTAAAGGCTTTAGTAAATCGCAAGGCAAGTTGTACTGGCCGGTGGTGGGAAAACCCAGTAATAAATTTGGGCATAAACGTAATTCAGCACGTAGCAAATTAAATTGGCAGGGCGTATTCATCCCAAGCACTGAAGGTAATAATGTGCGCAGTATTTATCATGGTAGAGTTGCTTTTGCAGAATGGATGCGCGGACTAGGTTTGCTCGTTATTGTGGATCACGGCGATGGTTATATGAGTCTTTATGGCCATAATCAGAGTTTATTTAAGCAAGTTGGTGAATGGGTTGAGGCGGGTGAAAAGCTAGCAGCGGTTGGCAACAGCGGTGGCAATAATACTCCAGGTCTTTATTTTGAGATCCGTAAGCAGGGAAGTCCGATCAATCCGGCAAAATGGTGTGCTAAAACAGCTGCATCCAGAAGTCCAGCCTCGGGGTAAGTGTATTCTACTCGAATTCAAAAAAGGCTTTGATTGGCATTTATATGACCGACGGTCGGGGAGTACAATCTAATAAACCCTTGTATAATGTATATATTGGGTAGATTCGCGGTTTATCTAGAGTAATTTCGTGAACGTTTGTTCACACATAGCTATCTAATGTGTTGCGAATCTATTTTTTCCTTTCATAATGGACGGCATCCACGTGACAAAAGAACATTCTAGGAGAGCGGTAATGAATTTTAAGCACCCCCTTAACATCGGAATTATCTGGGGAGTGGTAATCGGGCTTACTTTAGCGATGGCACACAATGTGTGGGCTGATAAAGAAATGGCATCAGCTTTACCGCTAGAAGACTTGCGTACTTTCACAGATGTTTATGCGCGAATCAAACAAGATTACGTAACCGATGTAGACGACAGCGATTTATTAAAAAATGCTATTCGCGGCATGTTAGCAGGATTGGATCCGCACTCTTCTTATTTAGATGAAGAACAATTCCGTGAACTTCAAATTGGTACCTCTGGAGAATTTGGCGGGCTTGGAATTGAAGTAGGCATGGAAAATGGTTTTGTAAAAGTCATTGCACCTATTGATGACACCCCTGCTGATCGCGCAGGCGTTGAAGCCGGTGATTTAATTATTAAATTAGATAGTAAATCTGTAAAAGGTTTGACCCTAGAAGAAGCCGTTAAATTAATGCGTGGCAAAAAAGGTTCCGACATCGTGCTGACCATTGTGCGCGAAGGTGAGGATGCACCAATAGACCTAACTTTAACGCGCGATGTAATTCGTGTACGTAGTGTCAGAAATCGTGTGCTTGAGCCAGGTTATGGCTATGTTCGTATTTCCAATTTCCAATCTAAAACTACACGTGGTTTATTAGATGCACTAGCGAGCTTGAAAAAGAAAAACGAGGGTGATCTCAAAGGTTTGGTTTTAGATTTACGCAACAACCCTGGCGGCGTCTTAACCGGTGCGGTTGGTGTTTCAGATGTATTTCTGAAAGATAATCAATTGATTGTTTATACAGAAGGGCGTGTTGAAGATTCTGAATTAAAATACTCGGCTAGCACAAGTGATTCTCTACAAGGTGCACCGTTAGTTGTGTTAATTAATCAAGGCTCAGCTTCGGCATCAGAAATTGTTGCTGGCGCTATGCAAGATCATGAACGTGCAATTATTTTAGGAACTACTTCGTTTGGCAAAGGCTCTGTGCAAACGATTTTGCCATTGAATGACAGCACGGCATTAAAGTTAACTACCGCAAGGTACTACACACCTTTAGGAAGATCGATTCAGAGTGAAGGTATCGTTCCAGACATTCTGTTAAAAGTTGCAGGTGCCTCTAATGAAGAAAGTTCTGCGCTCAGTATTATTTCTGAATCTGATCTAGAAGGTCATTTGGAAAATGAAAATAAAGAAGCAAATAAGAAAACTAGAGAGCCAAAATCTGTGGTTACCATTCCTAAGCAAATCAAGGATGATGCTACTGACTATGCTTTGGAAGAAGCGTTGAAAGTCTTAAAAACCAAGTCAGGTACACAGCAAGCAAAACTCTAGCGCTTCCGTGTTCCAACATTATATTAAAAACCTAATTATTATTTTTATGGGGCTACTAAGTGTAGCCCCATTTCATTGTTTTGCAGTTGAACCTGCTGTTATTGCTATTATCATTGATGATATCGGGCATAATTTTGAAGCTGGTAAGCGGGTTATAAATTCTAGTCTACCGGTTACATGTTCTATACTTCCTGCCAGACCACACTCCATTAAATTAGCGCGCTTGGCGCATCAAAATGGCAAAGAAGTGATGCTGCATTTGCCAATGCAGGCATCTAAGTCGGAAAAACTTGGTCATGGAGGGCTTATGTCGAGCATGTCTAAGCAAGAATTTACTCGTATTGTAGATATTAGTATCGACGCTATACCGCATGCGCAAGGCATTAATAATCACATGGGAAGTTTGCTTACTAGCAATTCAAACCACATGGAATGGTTAATGCAGACCATTGCGAATCGAGATGAACATCTATTTTTTGTTGATAGTAAAACGACAGCCAAAACCGTTGCTGAAGATGCGGCACTGAGCTATCACATCCCGAGTGTGCGGCGTGATGTATTTCTAGATTCAACTGCAAACGATAAATATTTCGTCAAACAGCAAATACAGCAACTCATTAAAATTGCAAGGCAACAAGGCTATGCCCTCGCGATTGGTCACCCCTATCAAACAACTTTATCAGTGCTAGAGCAGGAGCTTTCTAAACTAAGCGCACAAGATGTACAATTAGTTACTGTAAATGAACTTATTAACACAGCCACTTCAAAAAAATTGGCAAATACTACGACAATAAAATGGCAAAAGTACTCGTCCCTCTCGCCCAAGGCTGTGAAGAACTAGAAGCAGTCACAATTATAGACCTGCTGCGTCGTGCAGAAGTGCAGGTAACGACTGCTAGCTTAGATGAGAAACCTATCGTTGCCTCACGTGGCACAAGATTGCTTGCGGATACTACTCTCGATCAAGTTATCGATGAAGAATTCGATATGATAGTGCTACCTGGTGGCTTACCAGGTGCAGATAACTTAAATGAAGATGAACGCATTCATAAAATTTTAAAAAATGCAGTAGATAAGGGTCACTTTATTGCTGCAATTTGTGCAGCGCCAAAAGTTTTAGCCTGTGCGGGGTTGTTGAATAATAAAAAAGCGACTGCGTATCCGGGTGTATTAGAAGCACTAGAAAATAATGCTTTTGAAATCACCGCTGCAGCGATACAAAAAGATGGCAAGATTTTAACTTCTCGCGGACCAGGCACTGCCATGGATTTTGCACTAGAAATAATTACTTGTTTGCTGGGAGATGAAAAACGTAAGGAAGTAGAAACAGCATTACAACGCGCCGCATAATCCTTCAAAAACTATCAAAAAAACCATATTTTGATAGTCGGTATCGCTGCCTTGATATGTGGTATCTAACTGTTTAAATAGCGTGAAGCCGGTCACTAATTAGCCATATATCGCCCAGTAAAATATCTATGCATTAGCCTACAGGGAAGCAGGCTTTTTAAGCCCACGGCCTCAAAACCGTGGGTTTTTTATTTGTAGTCTCAAATCTTCAGCGCTTCAGCCTTAAGCCTTATGCTCCATAAGGATAAAAACTCTCCGTACAGCAATGACATAGAAGTTGGTAAAATTCTTTCTTATTGGAACAAGAATTTACTTATAGAACCTAATACAATAGATATACTCTATGTGGTAAGCACTGGAAGTGCCGATAAAATACACTAGAAGAATATATGAGATCGCGAATAATCGCGGCGGGTATATCAGGAAGGAATGAGTGCTGAACACCAGCACCGCTGAAATTTAAACATGGAATAAGCCTGCTAGTAGAGTTGGCTTGTTATCTCCGCGTCGTGTGTTCGCAACTTAAAAAAAGATGCAAAAACACGAATCAGCATTTACATTAATTGAACTCATGATCGCGATTGCTGTAGCAGCCGTCGTGCTAACTATTGGTGTGCCTGGATTTGGGAGAGTCATGGAGAGAAATCAACTGAGCACTAATATCAATGGCCTCGTTTCTACTTTGCATTTTGCACGTAGCGAGGCGATACGTCGTAATAAAAATATCACTATTTGTCATAGCAATGATGGTGCAACATGTAGCGGTGTTGGTTATGAGGATGGTTGGATCATCTTCCATGATAATAACGGCGACGGAGATTATGCGGATGCCGGAGAAGAATTAATTCGAGTAAACGAGGGATTATCAAATAATTACACTATGCGTGCTGGAAATTTAAGTTCGTTTAGTTATAACGCAAGAGGTAGTGCGCCCAATGGTAGAGTTGTTTTATGTAAAAGTAATTCTACAACTAATGCTCGGGCAATTTTTGTAGCTGTTGGAGGGAGAACACGTTTAGCGCCTTTAAATTCAAATGGCATTCCAGAAAGTGCGCCGGGGATTCCTATCGCTGAGTGTATTCCACCATGGACTTGAATAGAAACAATGGTTTTACACTTATGGAAGTGCTTGTCGCACTTGCGGTGCTGTCAATTGGCTTATTAGGTATGGCAGGCATGCAATTGTTCAGCATGAAAAGTAGTCATGGTGCTTACTTGCAATCGCAAGCAAGTTTTTTTGCCTACGATTTAATTGATAAAATACGTGCAAACCCAGTTGGGTTTAGTAATGGCAATTACGATAGTGCCTACGCGAGTATTCCTGGTAGTCCTTCAAACTGCCAGACCACTACTGCTACGTGTACACCTATACAACTTGCATCGTTTGAGCTTGCGCAGTGGAAATGTGCATTAGGATCATATGAGAATAATCCTGCATGTGTTGCACCGTTTAATATGACCTCAGTATTACCTAACGGTGATGGCAGAGTGGTTAGAAATGGAAATGATGTAACCGTAACAGTGCAGTGGCAGCAAGGGTCCATCACAGATTCCATAATGATCATGGCAGAATTATGAGCATATACAAACAAAAAGGATTTTCTGTTGTTGAGTTAATGGTCGCATTATTACTTGGTTTGTTTTTGGTGAGCGGTGTTACTGGAATGTACATAAGTAGCAAGCAAACCTATCGCATGACCGATAACTTATCTCGCTTGCAAGAGAGCTTGCGTTTTAGCTTAGAGTTCATTTCGCGTGATATTCGTATGGCAGGATATTTACCTTGTCGTTTCCCGCCAACAAATACGAACGCAATTACAAACTGGAATACAACTTGGTTTTTAGATTATTTTAATTTTGGGATACGCGGATTTGAAGGTAGTGATGTGAGTTTCCCGCCTCCATTTATTAGCAATGCTGTTGGGGGCACTGATGCGGTTTTAATTTTTAAAGGTGGTCTATATTCCACAAGTGTGAATTTTAACAACGACGCTACTGACACTGTTACCTTACAAAATCCTTTTCCTGATTCGGAGTTTGGTTTGGGCGAAATTGCTATTGTATGCGACCCTCGTCAGGCATCTATGTTTCAAATATCTGGACGCAATTCTGCTGTAGGCACGCTTAACTACGCATCTAGTCCTACAACTATAGCTCCGGATAACGCTATTACAAACATTGGTTCTTATAGTAATGATGCTCAAATAACGCCATATGAGCCAGTTATTTATTTCATTGCGCCAAGCACACAAAATCCAGCTATAAATTCGCTTAAGAAACGTTTTTTCCAATCAAGATTGATTGGCACTATTGAAACTGCAGAAATGAGGGAAGAAGAATTATTGGAAGGTGTAGAGTCGATGCAAATTCTTTATGGTTTAGATATTGATAATGATCAAATCGCAGATCGTTTTGAAGCGGCAAATGATATAGCTGTAAACGAATGGCCTAATGTCATTACAGTGCGCTTGGGTTTATTGATGGCAACGGGGGAAGAGGTGACTAATCAAATTGATACTAATAGTTACAATGTTGCAGGCACAATAATTTCAGCACCTACAACTCCTGCGGATCGAAGACTACGCTACGTCGTGAATACGACAATTAACTTACGAAATCGTGTGCAATGATAGTTATGTATAAAAATATCCGAATAAATCAATCTGGGGCAGTGTTGTTCGTTGGTCTAATGATGCTACTTGTGATGTCGTTAATTGCGGTTACTAGTATGCAAAGTTCTACTTTAGAAACACGTATGGCTGGCAACACGCGTGATAGTTTAGTGGCACTTCAAACTGCAGAAGCCGCACTCAAAGCTGGTGAAACATTTTTAGACACCAGTGTACTTAATCCAGCTGATTTTGATACTAATGGTAGTGATGGATTATATGACAATTCAAACGATCAATTATTGTCGACATTAAACTGGGTTGCCGCAGATTCACGGAGTTACGCTGGGTTTAATCCTAGTAATGTAGAAACAGCACCGCGTTATGTTATTCAACATATTTCTGAAACAAATGCTGCACCAAATTTAATTGTACAAAATTATGGTGAAAACCAAGCAGGACAAACTATTCAGCTATATCGCATAACCGCCAGGGGCACTGGTGGTAGTGATAACACTGAAGTGATTTTGCAATCGATCTATGGTGCACCTTGATAGTTGTAAGTAGATCTATGTCTTTACAAATTTTAAAACTTATACGATTAACAAAATATGTAATGTTGTTTGCATGCATATCTATTACATCTGTTATCAATGCTGGGCCATTAAATATATCGAATGTACCACTAGAGCTCACACCAGCAGTACCTCCCAATGTTTTTATATTGACAGACGACTCAGGCAGTATGGATTGGGAAGTGCTTACTCAAAACATCGATAATAGCGGCGCGTTTTGTTCTCCAACTGTGGATGGGGTTTGCAATACTGCCGGTATTACTCATCGTGTACCGGAAGGTGGTGTTCCAGCATCTTGCCAAGCTTATGTAGATCCAGCTACTTCGATACCGAGTGGCGATTATGTTAGCGGTTATCTTTATGCAGTTAGATTTCCTAATGACACATTCTTTCCAACTGATGGCGCTCTTGCAGACGATACGGTAATAGAAAACTGTTACGTAGCAGATGATAGTGCGTTTCGCTTTCGCAATTCAAAGTTTAATCCACTTTATTTTGATTCCAATAAAACTTATGTGCCATGGGCTGGAGTAGATTTTAACGGCATGCCTTATATTGATGCAGACATCACAAATGCTCCAGACAATCCGTATAACCCTCAACACTTTATAAACCTCACCAATGAAAATGCAGGACTAGATGTTAGCGGTAATCGAATTAGTGGTGCTGGCTTCAAGTACTACGATTGGAACGACGTGAATAGTAATGGAATATTTGATGATGGGGAGCAGGTTGAAAACTTAATCAGTGCACAAGATGCAGCTACTCAACAGAATTTTGCTAACTGGTTTACTTATTATCGTAAACGCGAATATGTTGCCAAAGCATTAACCAGTCATGCAGTTGTTAGTAATAGTTCTTCTCGAGTGGGCTATGCTACAACAAACCAGAATTCAGGTACGGGTTTAGGAGTTGCCTTACTAAATCAGTCTTTCACAACTGGAAATAAAAAAACTCTATTAGATGAGCTTTTCTCATCGAATTCTTCAGGAGACACTAACCTTAGAGCTGCCTATGAAAAGGTCGGCAAGTATTTTAATTGTGTGAGTGGAGACATCTTTAACAGCGCTGGCCCTTCAAGTCCTGGTTCCGCTAATTGCCCTGCTCTAGCTGCTCCGGGTGGTGAATGCCAAGCCAATAGCGCTTTTTTTGTAACGGATGGCTTTGATAGAAATACTACATTTACCATCGATGATGAAGATACAGGTGGTGCAAATAATACAAACTTTGATGGTGGTGCCTTCGCAGATAATAGGGCAAATACGCTTGCGGATGTTGCGATGCGCTATTATGAAATGGACCTTCAAGGTTCATTGGCTGACAATGTTTCAGTTACGAGCGTAGATTTTAGTCGTGACCCAAATAGTCCGGCTTTCCTTCAAGTAGGTGATTCCTTACATCAGCATCTTAATACTAATGTATTAGCAATATTCAATAATATTAATTCGAGTATTGATACTTCATTCCCACTTGATGCTACAGGAACAGAAGCTTGGGATGATCCTAATTCTTCTCCAGCAACTTTTTTAGGCAAGATCGATGATTTGCGCCATGCAGCATATAACGGTAGAGGTAATTTAATTACTACATTTGATGGCAAAGACTTTCCATCTGTAATGGGTGAGTTAGAGTCTAGCTTTGCACGTGCAGCTGCAAATTCAGGGTCCACCACTGCGATGGCTTTTAATACTCAAAGTATCACTCAAGATACATTAGTGTTTAGAACTTTTTCAGACCTGTCTACAAACTCTGGAGAATTGGCTGCACAGCGTGTGAATTTGGATGGTAGTTTTGCTGTAGATTTAAATGGTAATCCAGATTTTGTATGGAGTGCTGCCACTGCACTTAATTCACAGCCTGCCAGCTCCCGTTTAATTTTAACTTATGAACCAGTGTCACAAAATGGTAGAGAATTTATCATTACAGGATCTCCAGCAAGCAGTGGTTTAACAGTGGCTCAACAGACAGATCTGGGAAATCCAATTCCAGCAACGCCTGCGAACCCTATTGTACCAACACGTGTAAATTATTTGCGTGGCGATGCAACCTTTGAAGGTGTTAATTTTAATAACGGTGATATGCGTGTACGCACATTTTCTACTACAAATGGCATTACCACTGGGGGTAAGTTAGGTGGCATTTCGCATTCCGCACCAGTGTTTGTTGGCGAACCACCTTTTGCTAATCGCTCCAGCAGCGCTTATCCAAGTGCTGTAGGTGAAACCTACTTAGAATTTCGCACCGCAAATACAAATCGTGATGAATTGGTTTATGTAGGTGCGAATGATGGCATGTTGCATGCATTTTTTGCCAATCAACTTTCTCCGAGCAAAGGCCAAGAAAAATTTGCTTATATACCAAATATTCTACTTAGTGAGATTGGAGAATTTACCAACCCAAACTACAGTCATCGTTTTTATGTTGATTCATCACCCAGTGTAAATGATGTTTTCATCGACCCTAATCCTCCAACAGTAAATTCATTTGAATGGCGAACTATACTGGTCAATGGCCTGGGAGCAGGGGGCAAGGGTTATTTTGCATTAGATATTACTAACCCCAGCAGCATTAATACTGATTCCGTATTGTGGGAGTTTACCGATAGTGATGATGCTGATTTAGGTTTCACCTATAGCCAACCTGTGATTGGTATGAGCAACATAGATGATGGTGTATCAGGAGAAAAGAAATGGGTCGCGATTTTCGGTAATGGGTATAACAGTTCCAGCGCACTTGGTGAGGCGGCAATTTATATTTTATTTATCGATGAAGGATATGACGGCTGGGGAGATCCTGGAGACTTTATAAAGATTAATACTGGGAACGGTATTGCAAGTAGTGTTAATGCGACGCCTAATGGTATCGGGGGCGTGACGGGGACAGATACGGATGGCAATGGCACTGTAGACAGAATATATGCAGGCGATTTGCAGGGTAATGTTTACGTAATTGATATTAGTGATCCAAGTACTTCAAATTGGAATATAGCTTCGACATTATTCACTGCAAAATACCAATCAGGTTCTCCAGCGCCTCAACCGATCACTACTAAGCCTACAGTTATCGCAAACCCTTCCATTGCTAATAGTTACATTGCGATGGTCGGTACTGGTAGTTACTTTACAACGGATGATGCAATAAACACTGACATTCAATCTATCTATGGTCTTTTAGATAGTCCTAGTAATAGTTCACCTATTACAAAATTCAGTTCGCCATCACAGTTGGTGGAACAATCGCTATCAACTTTTGTTGATAGCAACAGTGGTTTTGTGATTCGTACAATTACTGACAACCCTGTGGTTTATAAAGATACTGGAGCAAATCAAGTGCGTGGCTGGTTTATTGATTTTGATATTCCACCTCCTGGTGGAAGCGCTCCGAATGTGCAGTTCCCTGGAGAGCGACCTGTGCGCAATTTACAGTTACGTAATGACCAGTTGTTTTTCAATACGGTAATTCCACATGATGGAATGAATTGTGCCCCTCCGTCAGGGGGTTTTGGTTTGAGTGTGGATCCAATTACTGGAGGCGTTGCTAATGTGATTTTTGATATTAATTTTGATGGTTTATTTAATGCTGACGACAATCTCAATCTTGTAGATAGTTCGGATCATATTATCGTTGGTACACAATTTGAAAGTGCGCCAGGAGACACAACCTTTATTGGCAATTATCGCGTTACCCAGCTATCGAATTCCAATATAGATCGCATCTTAATTAACCCTAACCTAAACACTGGTGGCGCTACCGGCGCTCTACTTGGCAGACATTCTTGGAAAGAGATACGTCAATAAATTTTTATTCAGCAGTAACTAATATATCACCTAGCTTTTTACTTCAAATACCTTGTTCAAACTGTACTCAGGCGTCACATTGATTGAATTAATGATTGTGATTGTGGTGCTATCTATTTTAGTCGTCCTGGCTTATCCAAGTTACCAAACTCAAATGATTGAAAATCGTCGTACTGATGGGCAAAGGATATTGTTAGAGATTATGAATGAGCAGCAAAAGTTTTATTCAAGAAATAGTACTTATACTGCTAACCTTGTAGCAGGTGGAGCAGTAGGGCTTACCTATCCAGATCCAAATGGAGACGGGAGCGTACCTTCAGATAAAGATTTTTATCTCGTTACTGCACAAGCATGCGCAACTCTTACTATCAATCAATGTGTGGTGTTAACAGCTGCGCCGCAAGGTGTGCAAGTAGGCGATGGTAATCTCACTTACAATTCACGTAATGAAAAAACGCCATTGGGGAAGTGGTAAAAACTGAATGTGATGCAGTCATCAGTTTCTAATACTACAAAACTCTAAGCACAGGTTGTGCTGATTCCTTATTAGATAAATTCATCATTTACGAAGATTTTCGGCTTTGTCATAACTGGCATAACACCTTTCATCGGTATTTTAATACATTCTATTCTTAAGATTTTCCTGCATACGCCACACTTTTTTAGCTAATCTCCTTTTCATCGGACATTCCGAGCGAGTTACAACTTGCTCACATTAAGTTGTATTAAATCAATATAAAGTAGACATAGAGAGTTGGTAGAGGAACCCCATTTTTCTGGTGGGTACCTCCGCATTTATAAATTGTACATTAATGGTCTTAATTAATGGTCTTACTCGTTATTTGTTTCGAGTAGTTCGTGCAGATCATAGAGTTTGGTCTTCTATGTGCGGTTAATTATGGTTGATGTAGAGAGATGAAAATATTTAAAGGGTTCACATTAATTGAATTAATGATTGCTATGTCGATATTGGCAATTATTCTTGTTGTGGGCGTACCTAATTTTCAAACCAGCATACAAAATAACCGTGTAACCACTAATGCTAATGGATTGATCTCTGCCATGATGATTGCGCGCAATGAGGCAATTAAGCGCGGTGTCGATGTACAAATCATGTCTAATAGTGGTAATGCAAACTGGACTACTGGTTGGACGGTTATCGCAGATGATAATAACGATGGTATTTTTAATAGTTCGCCTGCAGTTTCTACATGTATTGCACCAGCTGATTGTTTAGTTTACACAAATGCAGGTTTAAATGCCGGAGTTACCTTAAATGCAGTCGTTAACAATCGCACATTATTTCAATTTGATCCGCGTGGACGTTTAAGAACTTCTATAACTCTTCAACCAGATACATTAGTGATGTGCGATAGCCGAGGTTTTGTCGCACAGGCGCGCGCAATTGTAATTACCAATACCGGTCGTGGCCGCGTCGTGTCAGCAACCGATCTCGAAGCAGATGTAAACGGCAATGTAAATTCTTGTACATAGTCAATGCTAAATACTATGAAAATTTTTACCCCAAATAATTTAATCAAACGTAACTCTGGATTTGCATTGGTTGAAGTGTTGATTGCAGTAATGGTGTTGGCAATCGGTTTGCTTGGTCTTGCTGGGCTACATGCCTCGGGGTTTCGTAATAACCATGGAGCTTTTGTTCGTACCCAAGCTACTTATGCGGTAAATGATTTAGCCGACCGTATGCGCGCAAATCGTGCTGCGGCTATAGCGGGTAACTACGAAGTTGCAACCGCGCCCGCTGCACCGACATTTGATTGTATTGCTAATTTCACTGGTACAAGTACAGCAGGCCTTTGTAATCCTACAGAAATGGCGACCGCAGACTTAGTCGCTTGGTATACCTTCCTTGGCAATGCCATGCCGGGTGGCAATGCAACAATTGCATGTGTACCTGTAGGTTGTGGTGCAAATGCGATTCATACCATCACCGTGACATGGGCAGGTAACCAATCTATAGATAACAACGTTGCTGCTGGCGGGCAATTCCAAACAGTAGCTACCAGTTTTAGACCGTGATGAATAAATTAACTATAAAGGGGTTCAGCATTGTCGAACTATTAGTGGCAATCACAATAAGCTCACTTTTATTACTTGGTGTAACCAAGATCTTTCTTGACACCAAATCAAGTTATAGCTTGCGAGAAGGTCTGTCACGCTTACAGGAAAATGGCCGCTTTGCCATGGATTTGGTGCAAATTAGTTTTCGACAAACAGGTTTTAAGGCGAATGGCTTTCAATCCGATAACGCAGCATTTTTGGTTGATGCTGGGAACTATGGGCCCGCCAACAATGACTTTGTTGTGTCGGGTCAAGTCGTAGCAGGTTCTGAAGGCGGAGGAACAAATCCCGACACTTTGAGCTTTCGATTCCAGCAACCGAATGCAGCTCCGTTTGTCGTCGAGTGTAATACCAATCTTGCAGTTGTTGCAGGCGCTACTTTGGTGAACACGATTTTTATCGCGGCGGACAGCACACTTCACTGTATCGATTCGGCAGGAAATGATCAGCGAATTATTGATGGCGTGCAAAATCTACAAATACTTTATGGAGTGGATTCTGATTTAGATCGCGTTGCGGATATGTATATCCCAGCAAATACAGTAACTACCAATGGTGATTGGCCACAAGTAGTAAGTGTACGTTTAGCATTATTGTTAAGCAGTGTAGATCCCGCTATCAATATACCCGACACCGCGGTGTATAACTTACTGGGCACAAATGTTGGGCCTTTTAACGACAGCTTACGCAGGCATGTATTCACGACTAGTGTGGCGTTTCGTAATAAATTGCCATAACTACAAGGAAATTATTAAGAATAAATTTTGGATATGAAGATGCAGGTTTTAAAAATTAAACAACAGCAAGGTGCGGTACTAGCAGTAAGCCTAGTCATGCTGCTGCTGTTGACCATGCTGGGGATTACCGGGATGCAAACCACATCACTAGAAGAAAAGATGGCAGGTAATACCAATAACTTGAACCTCTCATTTGAATCATCTGAGACGGCTTTACGAATTGGCGAGCAGTTTCTTGATGGACTCACTGCACATGTAGTCGGTACCGCTTCGTGTACATCTCCATGTCAAGATCATATTTATACCTTAGGTCAAATTGACCCTACGGTAGTTGCTAATTGGGTCCCTGCTGCGATGACGGATTTACCTGCTGGGACATTACCCACAGGAACAGGCGGGGTAGCTGCGCAACCGATGTATTACCTGGAGTATGAACAATTTATGCCCTATTCATTAAATATCGGAATGGCGGGGATTCCAGGGAGAGTGATGTATCGCATTAGTGGACATGGAATCGGTGGTAATAATTTAGCGACTACGACATTGCAAACACAGTTTGCCAAAGAATTTAATTAACTGGAGATTTTAAACTTAGGGTATACGCAGGGTTGTGTGACCTTTGAGTTGGGAGAACGATGATGGAAAAGAAAAGAAAAGCATTGATAACAATCAAAACTGCAGTTGCAGTTGTTTGCCTTGCTTGGATGGCCAACACACAAGCTATGCTAAATATCTCTGATACACCATTGTTTTTAGGTGGAACGGTTTCGCCTAATATTATGTTTACCATAGATGACTCAGGTTCTATGGATAGAGAAGTCATGCCAACCGTAGGGCATGAAGCCACCACGCGAAGCTTGTATCCACGGCCCGATGATACCTATGGCACCACCAATGGTGAAAACGATATTAAAACGGTCACTTTTAATGACGCTGACTTACATCATTTCACAAGAAGATCCTTGGCCACCAACTCGATTTTTTATAATCCTGATATCGATTACGAGCCATGGTCGAATTCTAATGGTTCTTTGATGGCTAATGCGAATCCTGCAAAAGTGTTACATCACCCCATGCGCCCCGCTCTAGGTGATTTTGATATTTTGCAACAACAAACCGCAACCTTAAAGTGGTATGAAAATATTTCGGGTGATGGCAATTTAAATAATGCGCAGAATTCATGTAACCCTGCGGATGTTAATGCGACCTGTGCAAAGTCTTTCTGGCCGCTAACCTATTTTATTTATAACGGCGGCGCAATTTCGAATTTCGGAAATTATACTAAAGTTGAAATTAGAATTACGACACCAATTAGTACGATGTATACCGCTCCGAATGGCAAGGTGCGTACAAAAG
Organism: uncultured Thiotrichales bacterium; assembly: GCA_964468615.1. Classification (GTDB taxonomy): domain Bacteria; phylum Pseudomonadota; class Gammaproteobacteria; order UBA4575; family UBA4575; genus JABDMD01. Next base: position 23,048 of record CAYXVH010000182.1, read on the forward strand.
CGCAGGAGGTTCAAAATTTTGCCAATTGGTATCAATACTATCGTTCCCGCGATTTGCTTGCGCGCGCCGGTACCGGTAAGGCGTTTTCTTTGGCAGGCACCAGTGCACGTATTGGCTTTGCCCGACTTGGCCCAAATACTAAAAATATTGATGGCGTGAATAATGATGCGGTCGATATCGGTGTACGCCCCTTTACAGGTGCTGATCGCACAGCCTGGTTTAATCGACTCTATAATTCAGCCGTAGATGGAACTGGTGGCACACCACTGCGACGCGCGGTAGGTGATGTAGGAGAATACTTTTCACGCTCGGATAACCAAGGCCCATGGGGTGAAGTTCCGGGTACCAATAACACCACAGCGCATTCAGAGTGTCGTCAGAGTTATCACATATTAATGACGGATGGCGATTGGGGTGGTGATCCAGCGGCAAGGGTGGCTGCACAAGCGAATATTGATAATTTAACGGGTCCTAGCATTACCAATCATGCCGGTGGACCTAATTATCAATATACCGCGGCCAATCCCTACAGTGACAGTTTTAGTAATACCCTAGCGGATGTGGCCATGTATTACTGGAATCATGATCTTCGTACCGATATTGACAACAAAGTTCCTACTAATCCTAACGACCCCGCTTTTTGGCAGCACGTTACGCAATTCACAGTTGGCTTAGGTGTTAGCGGAACCTTGAATCCTTTGCTTGATTTACCGTTGTTAACGGCAGGCACCAAGACGTGGCCGGATCCCTCTACTGGCCCATTAGAAAGAATCGATGATTTATGGCATGCGGCCGTGAACGGTCGCGGTACATTTTTAAGTGCCGACAGTCCAGCCAGTTTTTCAAATTCCTTGGGTGCAATGTTGCAATCTATCGCGGATCGCACCAGTTCAGCGGCTGCCGTGGCGTTAAATTCAGGCACCATCACCAGTACCTCACAACTCTATCAAGCTCGATTTGATAGTGGTGACTGGACCGGTCAGTTGCTGGCTTTTCCGATTAATACAAATGCAACGCTAGGCCCACAGGCCTGGGATGCAGGTACAGAGGTAAGTGGGCAAGACTTTGATACCGGGCGAAATATTATTACTTACAAACCTTCAACCGGTGCAGGCATTCCGTTTCGTTGGCCAAGCAACCCTGCCTCGCCAAGTAGTAGCGAGCTAGATGTGAGTCAAAGTGCAGCCTTGGATCTCAATCCGATTTCTGGCACAGCAGATAGTTTAGGTAGTGAACGCTTGGATTACTTGCGTGGTAAAACCACTAACCCAGCATTTCGTATACGCGCCCGAGTGTTTGGTGATGTAGTTAATTCGGCACCGGTTTTTGTGGGTGCACCCAATATACCGTATCCTGATCTTTGGGGGGCCTCTGCACCAGAAAACTCAGTACCGTACTCGGCATTTAAAAACAACACGACGTATGTAAATCGTACACCGATGGTGTATGTAGGTGCGAACGACGGCATGCTGCATGGGTTTCGTACCAGTGATGGTGTCGAAACCTTCGCCTATGTTCCCAGCAAAACGTTTGCGAACTTAAATCAGCTTACTGATCCTGCTTATAACCATCAATTTTATGTAGACGGACCCGTTAATGTGGTAGATGCATATCTTGGCTCAAGCTTAAATTGGCGCAGTGTGTTAGCGGGTAGTCTAGGTGCAGGTGGGCAAGGTGTTTACGCACTAGATGTCAGTGTGCCACCCAGTTCTGGTGGCGGTGCTGAATCCAGTATCACTGGTAAAGTATTGTGGGAGTTTACTGATGCGGATGATATAGACCTAGGACGTACATTTGGCATGGTAAATATTGTGCGTATGCACAATGGCAAGTGGGCCGGTGTGTTTGGTAACGGTTACAACAACACCGAAACAGATAGCGCAGTCAGTACAACCGGTAATGCAGTGCTATACATCGTAGATTTGGAAACCGGTTCTTTGATCAAGAAAATGGACACTGGCAAGGGGACTGCTGATGATCCTGCAGGCTCAGGGCGACCAAATGGCTTGTCCACTCCTGCGGTGATTGATATCAATGGTGATTTTATTGCCGACTACATTTATGCCGGTGATTTATTCGGAAACCTATGGAAGTTTGATGTCACCGATAGCAATACAGCTAATTGGGGTTCTGATTACGTCGATGGATCTTTAAATCCATTACCACTGTTTGTTGCGCGTGATGCAAGTAACAATGCCCAATCGATCACAACGTCTCCACAGGTTGGCATTCATCCGTTGGGAATCAGCCAAGGCTATGTCGTGTACTTTGGTACTGGAAAATACTTTGAAATTGGTGACAACACACAGACTGGCCAAGCAACGCAAAGCTTCTACGGCATTTGGGATAAAAATCTAACAACGTTAGATGTATTTAATCGCGGACATTTACTGCAACAGTCCATTCAACAGGAGGTTGCTTCGGGTGGATTTGATTTACGTGTAAGCACTGATAATCAAATTGCTTGGCATAGTGCCAGTGGTACGCCTACCGGTACACCACCGACTACACATTTGGGTTGGTATATGGACTTGTTAAATTTGCAGCTGGATAGCAGCAGTAGCCCAACCAATAGTAATAACTTTGGTGAACGGCAAGTGAGTAATGCGGTTTTGAGAAATGACCGCATCATTTTCACAACTCTAATTCCATCTAATAACGATTGTGACTTTGGTGGCTCAGGTTGGTTAATGGAACTGGATCCAGCGGATGGTTCACGTGTTGACTTTGAATTGTTTGATATCAATAACGATGGTGTTTTTGATGTTAACGATATGGTTCAAGTAACCTTTGATATCAATGGCGATGGTACTATTGATAGTAACGATAAAGCTTTCATAAGCGGCAAGAAGTCTACAGTGGGTATTATTCCTACTGTAAGTATCATTAAAAAGTCTGGTGGTGGTGGAGAATGCATTAACGGCATCATGGTGAAGTACGCAAGTGGCTCTATGGGTGCTATTGAAGCAACGGCTAACAACTGTGGGCCCGACGCACTCGGGCGTCAGACATGGCGACAACTTGATCGCTAACAATTGTGCTTAAGAATTAACTGCAAGGAGCAATAAACATGTTTAGATTACTGATAGCTGCTGCTATTTTATTTACTACCTCTTTTAGTTTTGCCGCAGAGTCTTTAAAAGACTACAGCGCAACGGCAAGAGATTATGAACAAAAAGGTATTGTAAACACAGTCAATTTAGGTGCTTATCGTATCACCATTAATGGCAAGCCATATAATCTAACGCAAGATGTAGACATCATTACTAGTGAAGGTGAAAATATTCAGCAAGGTTCAAGGGTTGAGTATTCATTAAAAGGTGAATCCATTAATGGATTAATACTTTTAAAGTAAGCAGTTTTATCTAACAGAAGTTTATAAATTAAGCATGAATCGAGTTGCTAAAAATAAAGGCTTTAACTTAATCGAGTTAATGATTGTAGTTGTAATCGTAGCTATACTTGCTTCGATAGCTTATCCATTATATACGGACCAAGTAGAACGCACTCGTCGTACTGATGGTAAAGCCAAATTGTTAGAAGTGCTTAAAGTGCAAGAGCGCTTTTACAGCGCAAATAATAATTATATTACAACATTGACAAGCATAGGTTATCCAGTAGCCACTGTTCCTTCCGATGAAGGTTTTTATGGAATCACTGCTGCAGCGTGTCTACCGGGTCCAATCGCTTTAACACAATGTATAAATATATCAGCTACACCCACCGCAGGTGGACCACAAGCCTCAGATGGTTGCGGGACATTATCTATTGATAGTAGAGGTAATAAAACGGAAACAGGAACTTTAACACTAGCTCAGTGTTGGTAAGGGTTGTCCTAAGTAAATATTTCTTTGTACATTTCGTTATTGATAGCATTCATCTATTCAGAAGTAATAATTCTTTAACCGTCTATTTACAGAAAACACACCTTTATCTTTAAAAAAATAAGTAATCAATACCAATTCAATTAAGTTCTAATACGATTTAGATAAGAATTTACATAAGCATCTTTAAGTCTGTTTTTTCCTACCTTTTGTAGCTAGTTAGTTTTGAAAAAGCGCATTGGTCTGGATTTCGTAGCGCGCTATCTACAGTTCTAAATTCACATATAAAATATTTTCAAAATTATTTTTATTCAAAATATTTTTGTATGCAAAAAAGTATATTACTAGTTGTGTAATGTTAGTTTTTACCACTCATCGGTGAAAGAAGTAGTGCTATTTTTGCTGCAATAAACGCTGTTCACGTTTTTAAATCAAGCACTTCCGCTCATCAGAGAATCCAAGCGAGTTACAACCTGCTCACGAAAAATCCTTAGTTATCAATGTAGAGTAATTTTTATTGTTGGACGAGAGAGGTTCTGCCTCTTCATATTAGGAATAAATTTTAATTAAATGAAAACGAACACTCAACGTGGGTTTACAATAATTGAACTGATGATAACGGTTGGGTTACTTGGCGTAATGTTAACCATTGCTGTGCCATCATTTAGTTCGATTTTTAAACAAAATAGACTTGCATCACAGACAAATTCAATTTTATCTTCGCTTAACTACGCGCGCGGGCAAACTATTAATCAGAATCAAAATGTAATAGTTCAACCAATTGCAGCAGGAACAAATTGGTCTGGTGGATGGAAAATAAGAGTTAATGGCGCAGACATACAATTTTTCGAAGGTGTTGAAAATGCATCTCTAACCAGCTCAGCTGCAACCATTACCTATCAGTCTGATGGCAGCTTATCAGCAGCTGGAAATATTACATTGACACTTACACCAAACAATTGTCCAACGGGCAATAGCGATGTAAGAGTAGTCACCATTACGTTATCTGGACAATCTGCTTCAGCTACTGCAGTTTGCACATGAGTTTATTTCACATGAAGGCATTTAAAAAACAAATTAATAAACAGCATTCTGAAGGATTTTCTCTACTTGAAGTGCTTATTGCTGTACTTATTTTATCCATAGGGTTGCTTGGGCTCGCTGCATTGCATGCAACATCTTTAAAAGCAAATCATGGTGCATATCATAAATCGCAAGCGACATTCCTTGCCTATGACATGGTAGATCGCTTACGTGCAAACAGACCTCAGGCAATAAATGGTACTTATAACCAATTAATAACTGATGGCAATAAAACTGGAACTACGCTGGCAGATGCAGATGTAAATGATTGGTTGGCAAATACTTTTGCATTATTACCCAGTGGTGACGGCTCGATAAACTGCACTGCTGCAGGGGCATGTACCGTTGTTGTGCAATGGAATATTGCACGTGAGGGAGGCCAAGCAGGTGGTGGCAGTACTACTCTGCAAACATTCACATTTAGGACAGATGTATAAACCATGTATCAGAAAAAAAATCAAATTGGATTTTCACTTGTTGAATTATTAGTTGCTTTAGTACTTGGCTTAGTGGTGTCTGCGGCAGCCATACAAATATTTGCTAGTAATAAAGGCACCTACCGACTAGAAAACTCTTTATCGCGGTTACAAGAGAATGGAAGATTTGTAGTTGATCAAATGATAAATGATCTGCGCATGGCGGGCTATAACGGGTGTTTAAGTCGTGGCGCAGGCGTTCCTGTACAAGATATAACGCCAGCAGCCATTGCAACTTCAAATGATTTTGTCTTGTTTCCCTATGATATTGATGGAAACGGTAGTATCCGCGGTTTTAATTACGATACTAGTGATTGGCTACCTATATTATCTGCAAACTTATACTTAAGTGGCGTGGTCGCTGGTACCGATGTAATCAATATACAGCATGCATCCAGTTGCGGTGCTCAGTTAACTTCTGCTCCTACATCAACAAGTGATACTGCTATTGATGTGGTAGTAGGCCCAACCAATTGTGGTTTCGCTGTAGATCAAGTTGTGATTGTCACCGATTGTAGTGTAGCGGATGTTTTTCAAATTGGCAGTATCACACTAGGTACTGGTACAGCAGCATTAAATCGTGCAGGTGGTACAACGCTTAGTGCAATCTATTCACAAGAAGCATCGGTATTCCGTTGGCAATCGAATGCTTACTTTATCGGTACAGATGCAAATGGCCAGCCAACACTATTTCGTTCATCTTTGCTTCCAGATGGTGATAATAATCTTCAGGCAGATGATTACACTACAGTTGCATTAGCAAGTGGCATTGAAGACATGCAACTTTTATACGGAATTGATACCGGTGTGGACGAATATGCGGATACGTACGTGACAGCAGATAACGTAACTAATTGGGATGCGGTAAGAAGTATAAGAATTGGTCTGTTGCTCAGAAGTGATAACAATGTAACTCAAGCGCCACGCTCAATTGTTTTTAATGGCACAACAGTAAATGGTGGCACGGGAGCGGATAGACGTTTACGCACAGTCTATACGACAACAGTTTCATTGCGAAATAACACACCTTAATTTTAATGAAAGCGAACAACTATGATGAATTACGCAGCTAAACAAAGAAACACACAAACAGGTTCAGCCATAATTGTGGTTTTAATGTTACTAACCATTGCGACACTCATCGCAATAAATGCAGTGAGTTCAACAGTCCTAGAAGAAAAGATGGCGGGTAATATTAGAAACAAGCATATGTCTTTTCAAGGTGCTGAGGCAGGATTGCGTGCTGGGGAGATTGCTGCATCAGGATTGTCAGATGTTGTGCTATTTGATGGTTCAAATGGTTTATTTCCACGTACAGATCCTGGTGACATAGAAGGTACGGCGGGTGCGCTTGCAGATTTTCCAGTTTGGAATAATCTTATTGACGCTGCCTGGGTGGATGCGACAGATATAGGCTTATCCGATATACCGCAATACATTATCGAAGATTTTAGTGAATCCCCTCGAGACAGAGATTGTCAGTACGAAAGACCAAGACCGGCAGGTTGTATGCTACCCGTATATCGAATTACAGCAAGATCTGCTGGATTGAATGGAAATTCTGTCTCCATCATTCAATCTACTTACAAACGTTTATAAATTATTTGGACC
>CAYXVH010000183.1:0-4008 GCA_964468615.1 uncultured Thiotrichales bacterium
TTCATAACTGTTGAGGCAGGGGTGGCAATTCTTCCTGATTACCACTGGGAGTCTGTCGAACCGATGTTACGTGAAAGATTACTTGATGCCTTTGGATTTGAACGCCGTGAACTTGGGCAAAGTGTCATGCTGAGCGAAGTGATTAAGGTGATGCAATCAGTACGTGGGGTAGCATATGTTGATGTTAATGCGTTTGGTGGTGTTCCCGAGAAAAGAGCTCTAAATAAAGAAGATATCGAGAAGCTTGAAGCTGAGCACAATAGCATAAAAGATGATGAAAGATTTATACTACCTTTCAAACGACAAATTCTATCTCCAGACGAAATTACCAACACTGTCGCTGAAATTCTTTTCAGGCCAAATTCGGACGGTGTAATAACCTCTATCCGAAAACCGGTTGCACAACGAGTTGTTGTTAATACGGCGGCAGTGAATGTAATTACACTCGAAAATAAACACATACAACCTGCACAGCTTGCATTCTTGACGCCAGACGTTCCTTCAACATTAATTTTAAATCAAGTTGAGAGCACGTCATGAAAGATACACGGATAGATCGTCTCTATGAACTGCTACCAGTCATCTACCGCATGCGTGATGCAGAGCAGGGTGAGCCGCTCAAAGCCCTATTGCAAATAATTTCGGAGCAAGTCAATTTAGTTGAAGACGATATTCGACAACTCAATGAAAATTGGTTTATAGAAACTTGTGAAGATTGGGTGGTTCCTTATCTAGCCGAATTGATCGGTTATGAGCCAGTGCATGAGGCTGGTGAACCGTCTAGTGGCAGCAGTGCTCAGGAACAATTGCGTAATAAAATACTGATCCCACGCCGTGAAGTAGCCAATACCATTCGTTACCGACGTCGTAAAGGCAGTTTGGCATTACTTGAATTACTTGCAAATGATATCGCGGCATGGCCTGCACGAGCGGTCGAGTTTTATCAATTATTGGCTCAAACACAATCGGTTAAGCATCTCAATTTAATGCGTGGCAAGACTCTGGATTTACGTGATAGAAATTCTTTAGAGTTGTTAAATGGTCCCTTCGATAAAGCAGCCCATAATGTAGATGTTCGGCGTATTAACTCTGAATATGCACAAGGCCGATCTAACTTACCCAGCGTCGGAGTTTTTGTTTGGCGTTTGAAGGCCTACTCTGTCAGTAAAACACCGGCTTACTGTTTAGAATCTTCTGGTCCTAGTTGTTTTACCTTTAGTGTATTAGGTAATGATACGCCTTTGTATATCAAACCTGAGCCGGAAACCGAGCCTACACATATTGCCGAAGAATTTAATTTACCTGTACCGATAAGGCGGTCGTTATTTGAAGCAGATAAAGAACAGTTTTATGGAGAAAACAGGAGTCTCTATTTATTTGTAGGTGCTAAAAAAACGCCCGTATCTTTAGATGACATAGTAGTTACAGATTTAAGTAAATGGCATTATTTCCCACCAAAAGGCAAGGTTGCTGTTGATCCAGAATTAGGACGCATTGCTTTTCCTAAGCGTGCTTTTCCTAAATCAGGTGTTTGGGTTAATTATCATTATGGTTTTAGTGCTGATATAGGTGGTGGTGAATATGAGCGCCCAATTTTACATGAGCGAAAATCAAAAACTTATCGGGTAGGTAGAGATGAAAAGTTAAGAACCATTAATGCTGCTCTCGACCTGTGGAAGTCAGAAAAACCAGGACACGCAAGTATCGAAATAACAGATAGTGGTGTGTATGTTGAACAAATCAATATTGATTGTTGCCTAGATGATAATTCAAATGACAATACAAACAAAAATGATGCAGAAAAAGTAAAACTTAAGAGCCTGGAATTACGTGCTGCAAATCGAAAACGCCCCATTATTCGACTACTTGATTGGCAAACCGATAAACCTGATTCACTCTCAGTAAACGGTGATTGTCTGGAATGCTTTATTCTGGATGGGATATTGGTCACGGGTCGTGGGATACAGGTTAATGGTGCTTTATGTGATTTAACCCTTCGTCATTTAACTTTAGTGCCAGGTTGGGAAACCGATAGTGATTGTGAACCCGACAGAACTGAACCAAGCCTGGAAATATTCAGCCCTAATGTATGTGTCAAAATCGAACATAGCATCTTAGGTGCAATTCAGGTGGACTCTTCAGTTGAGATCAGGACTGGTGATAGTGATAGTGATAGTGATTACGACTTAAGTGATGGCCCTTCTGATAATTCGAATGATTCTTCAGATTGTCCAGATGAAATTACTGAAGTACGTTTGGATCCAGTTCGCATATGCATTTCTGACAGTATTGTTGATGCAACCGATCCTGAAATCGAAGTAATTGGTGCACCTGGATGTCCAGTAGCACATGTGTGTTTAAGCGTTAAACGTTCAACAATTTTTGGGCATACCCAAGTACATGCCATTGAATTGGCAGAGAACTCGATCTTTGATGGACGTATAACAGTGGCTAGACGGCAAAAAGGCTGTATACGCTTTTGCTATGTAACTCCTGGATCCAGGACACCCGGGCGTTATCGTTGTCAACCTGATCTGGTTACAACAGAAATAGCAAAACAGTTAAGCCAAAATGCAATTGTGAACAATGTCCCTGATCCAAGTTCTGTAATTATACAGGCAGCACAAGCTCAGGAATCATTACGTGTACACCCAGGATTTAATAGCGTTCGTTATGGCAAGCCGACTTATTGTCAGCTTGCAGAATGCTGTGCTGAAGAAATAAAACGAGGTGCTGACGATGAGTCAGAAATGGGTGTATTCCACCATTTATATCAACCACAACGAATGGCTAACTTAAGCGTTCGTTTAAATGAATATTTGCCCGCCCATATGGACGTTGGCATCATTTTATCAAGTTAGGAGAACGACATGGCAGCTAAGAAGAAAGTTAAGAAAAAAGTGACTAAAAAGAAAGTGACTAAAAAGAAAGTAACAAGAGCTTCTAGTTCGGTCGGTTTGGCTTCACCAAGCGTCGGTATTTTAGATGGACATAAAGATGAATTTATAGTGACTGGTAGAAGAGTTGCAGTAAAGAATCTCAGGAAGGCAGCTAGAGGCGAGTTCCGTGGAGATTTTACACGTGACACTTTCGATTCACGTAACAGGTTTAGCAGAGTATTGCTTCAGCAAGGCCGAGTGCAGCTTGATGCAGATTGGAATGAGCAAACTTCAATAAGTTTACATCACTTGAGAAATTTAGCTTGCGATATTGGCAGTGAACACTGGGGACCAAGAGATAATGCTGGTTTTAAAATACCTGAAAGAGATGAAATCGATAATGATTTTACTATTGGTCCTGGACACTATTATGTGAATGGTATTCTTTGTGAAATTGGTTTGAATGAAAATGGTGGTGATATTACTTACGAAACTCAGCCAGACTTTCCTTTGCCAAGCGATCAAACAGTAGAGGCGCTTACGCGTAAATTTGAAGATACTAATGGTGAGCTTCGCGCACTAATTTATTTGGATGTTTGGGAACGTCACTATAATTATATTAACGATGACGCCATTAGAGAAGTTGCTCTAGGTGGGCCGGATACAGCAACTCGCGCAAAAGTAATTTGGCAGGTAAAGGTTTTACCCGTAACCGTCGATAAAGTTGAGTGGAGTAACGAGGGTAATCACCCTCTGAAAGAAAATTATAAGCATTTCTTGGAAGTAATTTCAGGTGTGACAAGTTCTGGATTAGGAGCCTTATGTGCAAAAGTCAAAGATAAAAAAGATGATGATAATGATCCTTGTTTAATTGCTCCGGAATCACGCTATCGCGGCGCTGAAAATCAACTTTATCGTGTTGAAATTCATAACTCAGGATTGGCGAATGGTTATACAGAAAAACCAGATCCGTCGAACGCAACTTTTAAATGGTCGCGAGAAAATGCCTCCGTAGTTTTTCCAATTACTGATATTCAAAGCAATTTAATTAGTCTTGAGCATTTAGGTAAAGATTGCCGTTATGGATTAAAGTCTAATGATTGGGTAGAAGTTATAGATGATGATTCGG
>CAYXVH010000184.1:0-7833 GCA_964468615.1 uncultured Thiotrichales bacterium
TTCCGGAAAAACTAATTCCTCTTTTCATTCATAATATTAGAAACAACAAAGCATTACCCGTTTATGGTAAAGGACTAAATGTCCGTGATTGGTTATATGTGGTGGATCATGCCAAAGCGATCGATTTAATTTTTCATAAAGGAAAAGGGGGTGAAACGTATAATATTGGAGGCCATAATGAATGGACTAACATTGACTTAATATATCTTCTATGTGATTTAATGGATACAAAATTAGGCCGGGATAAAGGAGCTTCCAGAAAACTCATCTCTTTCGTGAAAGACAGAGCCGGACATGATATGCGGTATGCAATCGATGCCACGAAAATTGAAAATGAACTGGCTTGGTTACCTGAGCTTCAATTTGAAGAAGGTTTATCTAAGACCATTGATTGGTATCTGGAAAATAAAGAATGGATGGACAATGTGACAACCGGAGCATACCAAAATTATTATCAAAAGCAATATCAGGAAAGATGAAAGGAATAATTCTTGCAGGTGGTAGTGGAACAAGGTTGCATCCTATTACAAAAGGAATTTCAAAGCATTTATTGCCAGTATATGACAAACCAATGATTTATTACCCTTTGTCATTACTAATGCTTGCAGGAATTCGAGAAGTGCTGGTAATTTCTACTCCGGATGATTTAGGTCTTTATAAGAAATTATTAGAGGATGGGCATAACTTTGGTATTGAGATTAGCTATGCGGTGCAGGCTTTTCCAGAAGGTTTAGCTCAAGCATTTATAATAGGAGAGCAATTTATTGCAGGTGATAAGGTATGTTTGGTGCTAGGAGATAATATATTCTACGGGGAAAGTTTTTCGAAAAAATTACAGGATGCATCAGATTTAGAAATAGGTGCGACAATTTTTGCATATTGGGTTCGTGACCCTCAGCGGTTTGGTGTAGTTGAATTCGATACAGATGATGAGGTGTTATCAATTGAAGAAAAACCAAATGAACCAAAATCTAATTGGGCTTTGACGGGTCTATATTTTTATGATTCGAATGTGGTTGAAATTGCTAAACAAGTTAAGCCCTCGGTACGCGGAGAGCTAGAAATCACTTCCATAAACGAAGAGTATTTGGTAAGAGGAAATCTTCGAGTTGCGAAGCTGGGTCGTGGATTTGCGTGGTTAGACATGGGTACACATGATAGTTTGATTGAGGCAAGTCACTATATACAAACTATTGAAAGTCGACAGGGACTAAAGATAGCATGCTTGGAAGAAATTGCTTACAACAATGGTTGGATTTCTAAAGAGGAGTTGCTAAAAGCTGGTCATGGATTGAGTAAATCAAGCTATGGGCAATATTTATTGCAAATAATTAAGGAATGACTGAAATTAAAGTAAATATTGGTAATTAGAGCCGACATTATTATTTAGCTATAAAAATTATTTTACTTTATATCATTACTATATCGTTAACTTTTGGTATTTAGTTTGTTATGTATCCCAGATTGTATTATGAATGGGGCTGAAGTTATGTTTGGCTTGAATGTAAAATATATTTACTGATTTTAGAGGTGTTTTTGAGTGAAGGTTACAAAAACCTTAATAAATGGATCATATTTAATCGACTTAGATATATATAAAGATGAGCGCGGATTTTTTTTGGAAAGTTATCAATGTCAGCGATATCAAGATTATGGCATTAATGTAAAATTTGTTCAGGATAATCGATCCTCTTCTAAAAAAGGTGTAGTGAGAGGGCTTCATTACCAAATAAATCACCCAATTGGACATTTAATCTATGTTACGCATGGTTCTGTGTTTGATGTTGGTGTAGATTTGAGGGTTAATTCTCCGAGCTATGGGAAATATTTTTCTATAATTCTTGCTGCAGAAAATAATCAACAGCTATTTTTCCCGGCAGGTGTAGCGCATGGATTTTGTGCTTTGGAAGAAGATAATGAGATTATATATAAGTGTACACAATACTATGATCCTGCAGATGAGGCTGGAGTATTTTGGAATGATCCAGATATTGGTATTGAATGGCCAATTCAAGATCCGGTAGTTGATAAGAGAGACTCAAGCTATCCTTTGTTAAAAGAAATTAAATCATCACAATTACCTAAAGTGTAATTGGTGCTAATTTGGCGCGCTTTGTACTTTTTAGAATCTAAGGTTATGTAAATATTATGAAATGTAGAATTTGCCAACACACAATCACGCCATTTATGTCTTATGGTCCAATGCCGATTGCGAATGGATTTTTGGAATCCGAGCAATTCAAAGATGAGTATTTTTTTGATCTGAATCCGGCATTTTGTGATCAATGCTATTCTTTTCAGATAGAGAATCAGCCTAGTCCGGAAATCATGTTTCATGATCAATATGCTTTTTTCTCTCGCACGTCAATATTTATGCAGCATCACTTCAAGGCATATATGAATTGGGTGTATGAGTTTCATCTCAATAAGGACGATCCGTTCGTTGTAGAGATTGGTAGTAATGACGGGATCATGTTAGAGAACTTTGCTAATAAAGGTGTTCGTCATTTGGGTGTGGAGCCATCAGCAAATGTTGCAGAGGTGGCCCGAAATCATGGTGTAAATACTATGGTAAGTTTCTTTGGAGTAGAAACTGCTGACGCAATTGTGGAGGAGCATGGTCAGGCCGATGCGCTGATTGCAGCAAATGTTATGTGTCATATTCCAGATCTGAATGCTATAGCACAAGGTGCAGGTTTATTGCTTAAGCAAGATGGGGTGTTGATATTCGAAGATCCTTATTTGGGCGCCATGATTGAAAAAGTTACATATGACCAGATTTATGATGAGCATGTTTTTATTTTTTCCGCATTGTCTGTCTCGAATATTTTTTCACCTTATGGGTTTGAGTTAATTGATTTACTTCCGCAGCAAACACATGGTGGGTCAATGAGATATGTATTAGCTAGAAAAGGTATGCGTACAATTTCTTCTAAAGTAGCAGAGGTTCTTGCTGAAGAACAAGCTGCAGGTCTTCATTTACCTGAAACCTACGAGCAATTTCGTAATAACTGCGAATTTTCTAAAGATCGTTTAGTGCGCTTGTTAACTGAAGAGAAAGCCGCTAAACGTAGGGTTGTGGGTTATGCGGCGACATCTAAAAGCACAACAATTTTGAACTATTGTGGAATTGGAACAGATTTAGTCGAATTTATTTCTGATACAACGCCAATTAAGCAAGGGAAATTTAGTCCGGGTATGCATATCCCAGTGATGCCATACGAAGTTTTTTCTGAAAACTATCCCGATACGGCACTTCTTTTTGCATGGAACCATCTAGAAGAGATAACTGAGAAAGAGAAAACATTTGCAGCTCAGGGAGGTCGATGGTTGACGCACATTGGGAAAGACTAATGCCAAAAGAGCAAGAATTTTATATATGGGAGGGGGTATATAAAGAGTGGAATGAAGCCCCGGAAACAAAGGAAAATGCGTTTAATAGTACTAAATGGTTGGATGACTTAGTAATACAAGCTAAAGCATCGCTTGGCGATTTTCAAAAGTGCGATGAAGAAATATCTGGGAATGCTAAAAGTCGAGATAATATTCTATCAGTAGTAGTTTCAATGCTTAATAAAGAAGTTTGTCCTATAAAAGTTCTTGATTTTGGTGGTGGATTGGGTTCGAGTTACTTTTCTGTATTGGAGTCATTGCATACAAATAAGGATTTGGAATTTCATATTGTAGAGGGGCAAAGAATTTGTGAAATGGCTAAAGAACTATTTCCAAATAATATGGGTCTTTATTTTCATAATGAACTCCCTAAAGATTCTGGAGGATTTGATATTGTCCATGCTGCAAGATCATTTCAATATGTGGATGATTGGCGGGGCTTGTTGTCATCTTTTGCCAGATTAGAGCCAAGATATCTGATCCTAGCTGGCGCTCTTGCTGGTGATATTGATCCTTTTGTATCAATTCAGAATTATTATGGTTATAAGATTAGTGTTCGATTTTTGAATCTCCAGGAGCTAATAGATGAGGCAGAAAAACATGGATTTAAATTGATACACAAGTCATTACATGTTTCTAAAAGATTGGGCAAGGAAGGAGTCTTGCCGATGGGAAATTTCCCAGAAAAATTCCAGCTCGAATATCCATGTCAATTGTTATTTGAATTTAATCTATAATGATTTCATATGCCAATCCTAAAGCGCAATATTTGCAGCACAAGAATGAGATTGTTGCTGCGATATCTGATGTTTTAGATAGTGGTAATTATGTTCTTAGTGAGCAAGTTGCAAGATTTGAGTGTGAGTTTTCTAAATACTTGGATGTGGGTTTTACAGTGGGGTGTGGAAGCGGTACAGATGCGCTTGTGCTTGCATTGCGTGCGATTGATGTGGGTAAGGAAGATGAGGTAATTGTTCCGTCACATACGGCTGCTGCAACGGTTGCCGCTATAGTGATAGTGGGAGCTACACCGGTTTATGTTGATATTGAGTCAGATTATTTTACATTGGATCCAGTTAAGGTTGCTACAGCAATAACAGATAATACTAAGGCGATAATCGCTGTGCATCTGTACGGCCAAGCTGTAGCGATGGACCAAATCATAAAGCTAGCCGAACAAAGTGGTTTGTACGTTATAGAAGATTGTGCTCAAGCTGCAGGAGCTGCCTACAAGGGGCAAAAATTAGGCACAATAGGTGATATTGGTTGCTTTAGTTTCTTTCCTACTAAAAACCTTAGCGCGATAGGAGATGGTGGTGCAGTAGTTTGTAATAATGAAATACTTGCCAATAGATTACGTAGACTTAGGCAATATGGTTGGGATAAGTGTCGGAACTGTCAGGAGCCAGGTATAAATAGTAGGCTTGATGAAATGCAAGCAGCAATTCTACGTGTGAAGTTACGCTATCTGGATTCTGATAACGTTATGAGACAGACACAGGCTAAAATTTATGATAAATCATTAGCAAATACTCCTATAAATATTCCAGTAAAGCGAGAGGAAGCACAGCACGTCTATCATCTGTATGTTGTGTTGACAGAAAAACGTGACGTACTAATTCAGTATTTAAATGACAATGGAGTTGCGCCTGGTGTTCACTATCAAGTACCTATTCATCAAATGCGAGCATATAGAAGTAAAATTTCACTACCTAATACTGAAAAATATTCAGATGAAGTTCTCAGTCTTCCAATTTATCCTGGTTTAGATCCTGATGAGCAGGGTATTGTGATTTCGTTGATTAAGGCCTTTTATAATAGTAATAAAAGTTTTGCTTAAGTAAAACTTTTAAGCGATATGAAAATTATTTTAGAGGAATGTAATGCAAGAAAGTTCTAACGATGAGTTAAAATTGAACCTTGGCTGTGCGTCTCGCCCACTTCCAGGTTATATAAATATTGATCTTGATACAGTAGACGAAATGAAAGCGCGATATCCAAATATTGAATTTTCGAATGATATTGAGATTTTTCAATATGATATTTTTAATCTTCCATATGAGGATGGTGTGATTGATGAGGTGCGATGTGATTCCATGTTGGAACATTTGTCATTTCTTGAGGAAAAAAAATTCTTTTATGAAATGCTTCGTGTATTACGTTCAGGAGGAGGATTGATATTTTCCGTTCCTGATTTTGAGGAAACTGTAAGATTATGGTTGGATGCAGAAGATGATTGGCGAGATTTTTATCGAAACGATGATGAAGCGATTTCGCAACAACATTGGTTTGGCCAATATTCATATTCGACAAAAAGTAGATGGGGTTACCTCACGGCGAGTCTTTTTGGGCCTCAGAATAGCGAAGGACAGTTCCATAAAAATTGCTACACTGAACAAAAAATTCGAAAAATATTAGATTATTTGGGATTTGATATTTTAGAGCTATCATTTTTTAAATGGAAAGATGATCGCGATCAAATGATCAAGGTACATGCTGTAAAACGTTAATCATGAAAACTTTATCGTTGGGTGTAGTGTGGTTTTTAAAATTACAGTATATATTGAATGTAATTATTTTTGATTAGTGTTATTTGATGAAAAAAACGGCTATACATATTGGGGCAAATAAAGCAGCCTCAACAACGTTACAGCGTGCTCTTTTTCGTAATCACAGTGGATTACACTATCTTGGAGAAGATGCTATAAAGTATCAGGATTACCGAGATATAGTAAATTCTATGATTTCCGATGATGATTTTCACTTTCCTGTTGATGCTTGTAGCGAATTATTTGCTAGCAATATTGAACAATTTTCTGATAAAACATTGTTATATTCAAATGAAGATATTATGACTAGCAGAGTACCTGTATTGTGTGCTCAAAGGCTTAAAAAGTTTTTACCTAATTCTGAGATAATTCTAATTGTTAGAAATCAGATGAATGCAGTTCCTTCTTTTTATGTTAATCATGGTGCATTTCTTAAACCGGTTCCCCCCACATATTTCCGTAGACATGTTAGTTTTGATGATTGGATGCAATTTAACTTAATGTTTATTAAATACGGAGCATTGGCTAGTTATTTTTATAATCGATTTATATCAGTTTATGCTGAACTATTTGGGCGAGAGCATACGCATATTTTTCTATTTGAAGAGTTTGTGGAAGATAAAAAAACATTTACAGATAAATTATGTCATGTTCTTGAAATAGATTCTGAGGAGGCAAACATGTTGCTCAATGATCGGCAAGAGCGACAAAGCATCACAAATAGAACGTTGGTATACAATTCTATTCGAACTCGATTATTTTGGAACAAATCTTTCACAAAGTATTTGCCGGGGAGAGACATACTAGTTTCTGCACTCCAACGTTTTCTCGAATCTGGCCCTCAAGCAAATATTAATATTAATCAGCAATGGTCGCAGAAAATTCATGAGCTGTATGCTGAAGAAAATTCAGCTCTAGCATTATCGTATAATTTGCCGTTGAAAAAATATGGTTACCCAGTTGTTTAGTCAATAATTTTAGTTTAGATCCATCTAAGGCTATGTATGCAATATGAACTTTTTGGTCCTTCTATCACGGACTATGAGATAGAAACGGTTATTGATGCCATGAAGAATGGTTGGTATGGCAATAAAAAGTATTGGTATGTGGAGGCTTTTGAGGCTGAATTTGCTAGCTATCATGATCGAAAATATGCATTAATGACTCCAAATTGCACTTCGGCGATTCATCTAATTTTACTTGCATTAGGTATCGGTCCAGGTGATGAAGTGATAGTGCCGGAATGCACTTGGATTGCGTCTGCTACACATATTACACATGTAGGAGCAGACACTATATTTGCTGATATCGATGAAAAAACATGGTGTATGTCGGTAGAAAGTCTAGAAAAATCTATCACGCCTAAAACAAAAGCCGTAATTGTTGTCGATTTATACGGGAATATGCCAAACATGGATGCGATTCAACAAGTCGTTGACAAACATGGCATTGTATTAATTGAAGATTCTGCGGGTGCGCTTGGGTCAGTTTATCGCGGAAGAAAGGCTGGAAATTTTGGAACGGCATCAGTATTTAGCTTTCACCGAACGAAAACAATTACTACAGGTGAGGGTGGCATGCTATTAATTGATGATGATAGTTTGTTTGAGAGATGTCATTTCCTGCGTGACCATGGCAGGTCTAAAGATAAGCATTATTTCAATTCCGAAGTAGCTTATAAATATATGCCGTGCAATCTATTGGCGTCGTTGGGGTATGCCCAATTCCAGAGGCTGGAGGAACTGATACAAGAAAAAAGACGTTTGCTTAAAACCTATAGAAAGTTATTTGCCGATGTGCCCGATGTCGAACTTAATCCAGAGCCGCCTGAAGGAAGGAATGGTGCTTGGTGCACTGCTATGATCATAGGGCGTTCTTATAATATTGATAA
>CAYXVH010000185.1:0-15005 GCA_964468615.1 uncultured Thiotrichales bacterium
TGCTTCGAGTTTTGCTATTAACTCAGCATGCTTATCTACCCATGCTACGCGAGTAGTTTTTTCATTAGTAATATTATCGACAGACCCACCAGACAAGTTTATATTTTTATCCATCAAGCATATCTCTCAATTTGCGATATAATTTCATCAGGAGTGTATGGTTTACCAATTAAAGCTTTGCCACCCTGTAGCTCTGCCCATACCCGATCAACTTTTTGACTTTTACCAGTAACAAAGATTACGGGTATGTGTTTTGTCGACTTATCAGATGTAATTTCACGACATGCCTGAAATCCATCCTGATCATCCATAATCACATCCATAAAGATCAAATCAGGCTGCATACTTTTTGCCTTCTCAACCGCCTCTTTGCCTGAGACTGCAGTAATTACTTGATAGCCTTTATTTGAAATGATCTTTTTTAAATTATCTAATTCAATAGCAGAATCATCAACCACAAGCACTTTATGAATCATATTTTAAAAACTTTACGACTTACAATTTGCTTACTGAAAAATATAAATTATCAAAACTGTATATGAGAGTCCTGTGCTATACCTGCAACCAAGTAATAATAAGAAGTTTAAATAACTCAAGTATCTATTTTTTTATTAAAAACAATGTTTTGAGTAAGCACTGTCATAAGCAACTGTGGAGGTATTCACATTTTTTGTCAATTAAACGCCAGTTTAATGTAACAACACTTTTTTCTGAATGTTCCTGATAAGCATATTTTATTGTTTAAGAATTAAACAATACTTTATAACATTACTTAAAGTTATTTTTAAGTTAATTAAGTAATTGGTTTTATATACATGAGTTTTTAGATTCTACATCCACTTAAACGCAATCGCGGGTATTCCTTTAAACCATGCGGCAAGTGTATTGCCCTTATTTGTAATCTATTGTACTTATGCTTCTCATGACAAAAGGCAGGTACTTCCAAAATATTTGGTTTTATATTTGAAGTATAGAGGTCAGGCCCATTTTCCACACTACGCTTAATTAGAGCTAACGACAGAATTTAAGTTGGATAATCCTTGCTCAAACTGTCCGCCTAACATCTTTTTGCCATTAAAGACTAAGCACATGGCTTTTTGTACATAGTTATGCGTTCCACTCATGGTCCAGGTAACTGATGTCTTTTCACCTTTAGGTACAAAGTTAAATTCAGAGGTACTCGTTCCTTCCATAGGTTTTATGAAATCAAGTTTAAATCGCACAACTTCACCTGGTCGGCTCTCTGTAATTTTCATGCTACCTTCACCCACTTCATTATTCCCTGCCCAATGCATTACAGCATCCACACCATCTGCCGGCCCAACAAAACGAGACTTGGAATTGGGATCTAGTTTTGCCCAAGGTGACCATGCATTCCATTTTTTTAGTGTATTTACGTGTTCAAACACATCTATTGCAGATGCATCTACTATTGCGGTACGACTGACACTAAATTCGTTTGGCTGTATAGCAACTAAAATGCCAAACCCCGCGATTAATACAATTAGCCCAACCAGTATTTTCTTAAACAAAATAAATGCTCCTTAC
Source organism: uncultured Thiotrichales bacterium (assembly GCA_964468615.1). GTDB lineage: Bacteria > Pseudomonadota > Gammaproteobacteria > UBA4575 > UBA4575 > JABDMD01. The sequence goes on from CAYXVH010000185.1 coordinate 1,549, forward strand.
AGATTGTGATTAAAACAATATTTAAAAGAGTATATTAATAATGTCATTTATATTTTCAATGTTTTTTGGCATGTTGGCCAATAATATACATTCAAAATACTATTCTGTGGTCATTTTAATTAAGGTACGATCCTTTTTGACAAAATGGTGGTACATGGCTGCCATTGCGTGCCCCAAAATTAAAATCCATACTGTCCATTTGCCCATTATCTTTTTATGAAAAAAGTCTATTGGCTCTTCAAACTCCTCAAAACTTAATCCCATCCAGTTAGTAACAAGCGTCTGATAAAGAGATGTAGCTTCAAACTTAGGTATATCAAATAAATAGAAATACTCTGTATTTACCCCGGTACCAATATAGCCAGTCAGTGGCATGAGTATCATCACAGCATACAAAGCGTAATGACCAAGATGTGCTGCTAAATGCGCAAGCTTACTTCCAGGCTCTTGATTTGGTATTTGGTTAATGTTGCGCCAAATAATTCTTAGAATGACAACCGCTGCGATTGTGATGCCAAATGACAAATGCAATTGCAGAGCAGTCCAATTTTCTGGAGTTTTCTCTTCTGTAAACCAATGTCGAAAATAAACAGCACAGTACGATCCTAAAAACAGAACCGCTATTGTCCAGTGAATCCATTTTGCGATGGATCCATAATTATTTTTTGTGTTTTTAAGAGCCATAATTAATTTATTTTTATTTATTAAAGATGTGATATGTATATGTCTGCTTGCAGACTAATAGCGAATAGTTTGCGACCCTGAAAATATCAGTATTATTTCTTAATAAATCTAATTGTTTCGACAATTTTTTCTAACTCAGGCTTTGTCTCTTTTTCGTGACTTTCTGATGCTTGGAAATTTACAGCAATTACTTTAGATTCCATTATCGTCAGATATACGCGTCCGTAGATCTTTAACTTAAGATCGGGTCGATTATGAACATTGAATAAGCTTCGGAAATTTATTGCTCTAAAGTTTTCTCCATCTATTATTTCATCATAGATAATACTTGTATTTAAAACTTGCTTAGATTTACCCATAGTATGTATATTTTTATTCAACCATCGGTCTTTATTCAAAACCAAGTCAGTTTCGGAATCAAACTCTGGATCACGTAATTCAAGAATATATACCGCTACTGAAACTCCACTTTCATTTTCAGTTGCTTGTTTACCGAAAAGCCATGACCTAGAAAGTCCATCCTTATCCAGCTCCACAGCCTGCCAAGTTTCTGGTATCTGTATGGAAAAATCTGAATTCTTGTATTCTTCAGCAGCTGATAAATTATAAAAACCTAAATTTGCTATAAGAATTGCTAAGCTTAAAAATAAATATTTCATGTGCAAAATATAGATAAGTACGTTGTTATTAGCGAACGCTTTTCTTTAACTTATCTGCCTGAATTGCGGGGCTAAAATAATATCCCTGCCCATTATTAATACCATAATCTTTTGCGATCTCTAGAACTTCCTTACTCTCAATACCTTCTGCAGTGGTTGTTAGTTTCATCTGCTGAGCAATTTCTTTAGCATGTTGAATGATCGCCTTGCTATCTTCATCCGTAGCAGCGTTCACCATAAAGGATTGATCAATTTTTAGCTCATCAAATGGCAATCTCTTTAAATACTCAAGGGATGCATGCCTGGTCCCATAGTCATCTAAACTAAATGACAGCCCCAGTTTTTTGTATTCTGTCATTGCCGCATGAATAGCACCTACATCATCAATGCTAGAAGTCTCTGTGAGCTCTATTTTTAGCATTTTAGTAATCCAAGTATGATTTTTTATTAACGCGTTTAATTCGTGTCGAAAGTCTTTATTCAAGAATCCATTTGCGGTGATATTCACGGCAACAGGTAAATGAATATTTATTGCTTTCCACTCTATTAATAGACTGGTTACATTTTTTAGCAGCCAAAGGTTAATTTCGTAAATGAGCCCTGCTTTTTCTGCATAAGGAATGAATCTACCTGGGTTGAGTAATCCATAACTTGGATGCTGCCAGCGGATTAAGGCTTCTGCGGAGATTATTTTTTCATCACTCAAGCGAATTTGAGGTTGATATAAAATGGTTAACTGCTCTTCTTGGATGGCGCGCTGCAACATGCCAATAATTTGAATGTCTTCTATATTCTTATCCGCTGCTTCAGCGTCATACATTACAACTGATTCGCCGTTCTTCTCTGCAACTATGAGTGAGTTTTTGGCCTTCTCTATTAGTTCTATACTATTTGATGCATGTTTTGGATATACCGACACACCAATCGACACACCTACATCCGCAGGCTTACCTTCTACGGCAAGAGGTTCTTGTACGGATTCTGCAATGTTCTTTGCAATGGCATATATATGATCTTGATCTGTTACTGGATTGATTAGCACCACAAATTCGTCACCCCCTAACCGGGCGATGAGATCTGTTTTTCTCAATGAAGTGCGAATACGGTTCGCAATTTCTTGCAAGATGGCATCGCCTACAAAATAGCCTAATGTTTCATTGATTACCTTGAAACGGTTTAAACCAATGATGAGCAATGCGAATTCGTCTTCTTCTCTGCGAGAGACGCTTAGCGCTTTTTCTAGCTGATCATTAAAAAAACTTAGATTCGGTAAACCGGTTAAGTCATCATGCGTAGCATAGTAGTGCTCTAATGCTTCGGATTTAGTTAAATTGACTGCAAGCTCGTGGTTTGATTTAGCAGTGAGTCTTACAAAGACCGCGGTAATATATGCACTAAACGCTAAGAAATAATGAACTGCATCTAGCTGACTTGTGAGGATCAGTAATAGAAAAGATACAAAGAGAACAATTAAAACAAAAGCTACTAGAATGAGCCCGTTTAGTGTTTTATTGTCTTCTTGAATTGATCTTGCACGCAATAGTTTTTGCGTGGCGTAGATGATGAGAAAGATTGCCGCACACACCACAACTGACAAAGCATAGTTTTGCCAGTTGTGCATAACGTTCATTGCGTGTTTTTTTAAGCCTCGTGGATTCCGCCCTTAGTCAGCGCGGCAGGATCTAAGAGTTTCTTGACTTGATCATCACTTAAATCGGTCATTTCTTTTGCGACATCAAAAACAGGTCTTCCTGACTTATAGGCCTCTTTTGCAATGGCCGCTCCCTTTTCATAACCAATGACTCGGTTCATTGCAGTTACCAAAATAGGATTCTTGGATAATGCATCTTGAAGATTCTCTTCGTTTACAGTGAAATCCTTGATGGCTTTATCGGCTAACACTTTGCAAGAATTAGTTAATAGCTGAATACTTTGCAAGAGATTAAATGCAATTACCGGTAGCATGACATTCAATTGAAAAATACCAGACTGCCCTGCCATTGTAATAGTTGTGTCATTACCAATGACTTGTGTGCTCACCATTGCTACTGCTTCTGGAATTACCGGATTTACTTTACCGGGCATGATACTGCTTCCCGGTTGCAAAGCTGGCAATGCAATTTCACCTAATCCTGCGAGCGGACCTGAATTCATCCAACGTAGGTCGTTAGAGATCTTCATTAAACTCACGGCTAATGCTTTTAGCTGGCCACTCATTTCTACCGCAGAATCTTGTGTAGCTAAGCCTTCAAATTTATTGGCTTTAGATGCAAATTTAACATTGGTCAGTACTGTTAGTTCTTTTGCCACTAATTCGCCAAATTTTTCATCGGCATTAATACCACTGCCTACTGCGGTGCCACCTTGTGCAAGTTGACGTAAACGATTTAATGAATCATCAATGCGCTCAATTGCATATTCTATTTGTTGTGCCCAGGCATTAACTTCTTGACCCATGGTGACGGGCATGGCATCCATTAAATGCGTGCGGCCAGTTTTTACAAACTTTTCGCATTCATGTGCTTTATTTTTTAAGGTGTTGAATAAATGAGCAAGCGCAGGTTTTAGTTCTTCTTCAATTTGCAAACATGCGCTGACATGAATCGCAGTTGGAATAACATCATTTGAGCTTTGGCTCATGTTGACGTGATCATTAGGGTGTATTTCCACTTCCCCTACAGAATTGGCAAGATGCGCGATCACTTCATTGGCATTCATATTGGTACTGGTGCCCGAACCAGTTTGAAAAACATCAATAGGAAAATGCTCATCGTAATCGCCGCTCGCAACACTCATAGACGCTTTCTTAACACTAGCTTCTACTTCCTTGGTCATCAACCCTAGCTCAGTATTAGCCCCTGCGCATGCGGTTTTAATTAATCCTAATGCACGTATAAATTGTCTTGGCATGACCAAGCCACTAATTGGAAAGTTTTCTACGGCTCGTTGTGTTTGCGCGCCATAAAGTGCGTCTGCTGGCACTTTTAGTTCGCCCATGCTGTCCTTTTCAGTGCGGAAATTTTCACTCATCTTAATTCTCTTTATTGTTCCATTATTTTATTGATCTTGTTTTAGTCAGCTCATGGCCAAATAGTGTATTTTGTGACCACAGAATGGTACAAAGTGTACCTACAGAATGGTGTAAAGTGCACCTACAGAATGGTGTATTTTGTTTGTTTCGAAGCACTCCAACCTGTATTAATTACGTCTAATTATCCGATTTAAAGAAAAATACTAATGAATTCCAGCCCTCTTACTAATATCTCGCCTATTGACGGGCGATACGCAAGCAAAACAGAAAACCTACAAGATATAGCCAGTGAATATGGCCTTATAAAATATCGCGTTATTGTAGAAATTTCCTGGCTCAAACAATTAGCTGCTCAACCGGGTATCGCAGAGATTCCCTTCTTATCTACAGAAGCGATTAAGCACTTAGATAGTGTTATTGATAATTTTTCACCCACTGAGGCGCAACGGGTAAAAGATATTGAGGCAACGACAAATCATGATGTGAAAGCGGTTGAATACTATTTAAAAGAAAAAATTAAAGGCCAAACCGAATTAGGAGAAGTATCCGAATTTATCCATTTTGCATGTACATCAGAAGACATTAATAACCTTGCATATGGATTAATGCTTAGAGATCTTCGCTCAGAAGTGATCACTCCTAGCTTGTTGAAGATTTTAGATGAAATTAAAAGTCGTGCCACACAATATGCAGATATCTCTATGTTGTCACGCACCCATGGGCAACCTGCCACGCCCTCTACCATGGGTAAAGAGTTTGCCAATGTGTATGCACGGATTAACAATCAATTCAGTACGCTAAAAGCAATCAATATTTTAGGAAAAATTAATGGTGCCGTAGGTAACTACAATGCGCATCTTGTAGCCTACCCTACAGTAGATTGGGAAAGTGTTGCTGGAAAAATGATTGAATCGATAGGTTTATTAGCCAACCCGCACACCACACAAATTGAACCGCATGATTATATTGCCGAATATGCGGATGCAGTAAGTAGAATTAATACTATATTGATCGATTTTTGTAGAGATATTTGGACTTATATTTCTATTGAATACTTTAAACAGAAAATTATCAAAGGCGAAGTGGGCTCTTCCACCATGCCTCACAAAGTCAATCCAATTGATTTTGAGAATGCCGAAGGTAATTTGGGTGTAGCGAATGCTCTTTTCACTCATTTTTCAGCCAAGTTACCCATTTCTAGATGGCAACGCGATTTAAGTGATTCTACGGTATTACGCAACCTTGGTGTTGCTGTGGCGCACTGTGAGATTGCCTATCAATCTATATTAAAAGGCATGTCTAAACTTGAATTGAATCAACCTCAACTAGATGTTGATTTGAATAAAAATATCGAAGTGCTTGCAGAACCGATACAGACCGTTATGCGCAAACATAAAGTTTCAGGCGCTTACGAGAAACTCAAAGATCTAACTCGTGGACAAAAGCTAGATTCCGTAAAACTAGAAGCGTTTATAATGTCTTTAGAAATACCTGAAGAGGATAAGAACCAGCTATTAAACCTGACTGCATCGAATTATATTGGTATCGCAAGCGAACTAGCTAAGAAATAATCTGCTGACTGGCAGTGTGTCAATGAAGTGAAGAATTCTAGTAGAAGATGAATTGCTGCATAATCTGCGAAGCTTCGCAATAACGACATCTAATAATTAAGATTCCGAATCGATAAAAAAATCTTCTAACTTCTTAATCAGTGCATCTTGAGTGATGGTTGGGAACAAATATGCCCAACCCTCTAATTTTTGCTTAGATTTATTCGCTAAGGCCTCTGCAGCTTTAGGATCTGACGTCATGGCAGAATCGGAAGTTGATTCAGCCTGTTCGCCTGCACTTAGCACACTTTTATCTATATCCGCTGCTGAAAATGCAACGTCTATGGTGAAATATTTTTCTATATCCAAAGCGTAGGATTTAGTCGTAATCGTTAAACCATCAAAGGTTTTAAATACCGTTACTACGGGCGTAATGGACTCTGTATTAAGTTTTGAAAAGGTAGCTACATCACGAAGTTGCAGTGACGATAATGCGTTAGCTACTTGATAAATTTCAGACTCAGATAACTTCTTACCTTCTGGTTCTGTAGCATCTAAAGTGTATTCATATTCATCTTCACCATCATTAGCGATATTTACTACACCGCCTTCAGGATGAGTGATTTGAACTGTCTTTATTCTTTCTGGTGGAATATCTAAGATATCTTTTTGTAACCAATCAGTAACATCAGCATTCAGCTTAAGCTTTTTGTTTATCAACCAACTTTGTTGCTCGCCTTGGCGACGAACATACTGAGTATTTTTACCGCTGCTGCCGGCATTGCCAAATATTACATGAACTGGTTCATTCATGCCCTGCACTGAAAACAAAATGCCTTGTGCATTTTCGTTATCAACATTCTCAACGCCAAGCTTGATATAGTTATCTGGATTCGATGTTTTTGCCTCGACTAATTTAGCTTCTGCAAGATTATTAAACAGATGGCGTACGGCAGTTTTATTAGCTTCATAACCATCACGACTTTCTACCACCCAGCCTTTATCAGACTTGCTCACTTCTGCAAGCACGGTATTACCGGCTTCTGTTACGGTAAACTTAGTAACGCTATTGAGATTATTCGCTAAACTTGGAATAAGGCTAGAGTCGGCATCAACCGAACTCTGGTTAGTGTTCACATTAAAATAATAGGCAATCACACCAATAGCTAGAACAGCTAATAGTAAGAGTAGAGATTTTGATTTCATAGCTAGCTAACCACACCAAAAAAAGCTAAACACAACATTATACCCCTAAGGCATGTTTTCTTTTTCTTGATCTAACTACAGATATCAATAATGCCAAAATTGAAATAATGATTGGCACTAATCCAATATTTATAAACTTTAATTTTGAACCTAGCTTTTCAATATCTAGATCTAAATTATGTCTAACCTGTCTGAGTTCTTTACGAACTTTGAATTTATCTTGCTGAAACTTCTCAATCTCAGCTTCTTGTTCTGGCGATAGCATTAGTTCATCACCATCGTCACGCACCTTTTGTAGCTCAACTAACTTTGATTCTGTTTCAGCAAGTTGCGCTTGTAATTTCTCTTCTGTTGATCGAAATTTTTGATCTGCGGCTAAACGTATGTCATTTACACGTTCAAACGGTCGTGTAGAAGTTTCTCTACCACGGATGCTAATTAAATCTGAACTACCCGTTAGGTTATCTACGGCATTGATAATTAAATCACCATTGTTTGCCCAAGCATTAAATACTTGTTCGCCAAAAAACTCTTGCACTTGAACCCACATGCGATCACTTAGCATATCGGTATCAGCAACTATGATTATATTTGCATCTTCTTTAGTGCTCTGTAAATGATCACCATATTTCGATTCATCAACTTTCTTCGCACCCGACATGGCTGGCCTAGTTTGAAACGCAGTATTTAACTTCCCTTCTATTCTTGCAGACAAGATGTACTTCTCACCTGTTGGCTCAAAACCATTACTTAGCTGATTTAAATCCGGTAGGAAACGAAACTTGATAGCATCTATTAAAGCTGCGTCATCACTAGAAGTTACGATTGGAATAACTTTTATATCTGAACCTTCTTTGGCTTTAATATATCCCGAAACCCCTACACTAATCACTTCAAGCTCTGATGAAATTACATCATCTGCATCGATATCTTCTTTAGTAACTGCTAGTAAACCATAGTGACGCGATTGGCCCGAGTGTGCTCCACCTACTGTTAAAGCATACTTTCTATCTAACACCACTTTTGTTGCATCAAAATCAATACCCCAAGCATCAAATAATTTTTTCAAATTTGATGTTCGCCCACCCTCTACTTCTAGCGGTGTGTTCTGTTGGCGTACTGGAATATCCACCTCAGAATGTGGGTCAACAAAAAATATGGCTTTGCCACCACGCATGACAAACTGGTCAATAGCATATTGAGTAGGTTCAGTTATTTTCTTAGGATGCACTACCATTAATATATCTACATCCTTATCAATTAAGTCTGTAGTTACATCTAACTGCTTAACCTCAAACAATTGCCTCATTTGCGCCACAAGTGCCCACGCTTTGGTCATTTGTGTAGTTTCCATATCAAAACCACCAAAGATAGGCAGTTGAGTAATTACACCAACTACCGTTTTCTTGGGGTTGGATAAGGTAGTTAAAAGCTTACTTACATCGTATTCCAGAAACTGTTCACGCTGTGGCTGAAAGAATGGCAATACTTCGGTATCTCCCACTGCGTTACTCGCAGCTAAACCAAAGTAAACATTTTCTCCTGTTGCACCAACTGGAATTGCTTGCAGACCAAATGAACCTGCTTGATCTTCTTCTTCAGAAAATGGCAGTGGATCTACAATATTAAGGACAATATTCCCATTTGAGAGTTGCTCGTACTCTTTAAGCAATTCTTTAACACGTGTCGCGTAGGTACGTAGTTGCGGCACATCTTCACTGGCTTTGTCCGAATAGAATAAATACATCGTAACCGGCTCTTCAATATTCTTAACAATATTTCGAGTCCCATCGGTTAAGGTAAAAAGCTCGTTCTCTGTTAAATCGATACGCGAATTAGTGAACAAGGTACTGCTCACCATATTCACAACCAGGAACAAGACGATCAGTACCAATAAACCAATAATCGTAAATGATTTTGTCTGCTTTGTTCCCATATGCTTAATCTGCTTTTTTCATTTCTACAATGATGGTGTTGGCATATAACCAAAATCCTATTAAAGATACGAAATAAATAACATCACGAACATCTATAACGCCTTTTGCTAGCGACGCATAATGCGTTAAGAAACTTAAAGATGAAATCGCATCGACTATATTCTGCGGAATCAAAGCTTTAAAGAAATTCAGCACCAATGGCGAACCTGCTAACAAGAATAGGAAACAAATCACTACGGTAATAATGAATGCAATCACCTGATTTTTTGTCATTGCTGAGATACATGAACCAATCGCGAGAAAACCACCTGCCATTAAAAAGCTTCCTAGATAGGCAGCTAAAATTACGCCATTATCTGGATCCCCTAAGTAATTAATGGTGATCCAAATTGGAAAGGTAAGTATTAGTGCAATACCAATAAACACCCATGCCGCTAAGAATTTACCGATAACCGATTGGCCTACTGAAATTGGCAGGGTCATTAATAATTCAATAGTCCCACTTTTACGCTCTTCCGCCCATAAACGCATGGCGATTGCAGGTACTAAGAATAGATACAGCCAAGGATGGTATTGAAAGAACGGACTTAAATCAGCTTGGCCACGCTCATACAAATTACCAAGATAAAACGACATCGCTCCACTCATGATTAAGAATATTACGATGAACACATAAGCCACAGGTGTTGCAAAATAACTGCCTAGCTCTCTTTTAAATATAGTTATGATATTTTTCATAACAGGACCTTAGGAAATATGTCCACTGGTAATTTCACGGAAAATGTCATCCATCTTGTCACTACTAGATTTATTGCGCAGCCCTTCTGGTGTGTCATCAACTAATACTTTTCCATCTGCGATGATGATGGCGCGCGAACATATCGCATCCACTTCAGACAGAATATGGGTTGAAATAATAATCACTTTATTAGGCGCTATGCTTTTAATAAGTTCGCGAACTTCGAATTTTTGGTTTGGATCTAAACCATCGGTGGGTTCATCAAGAACGAGTACATCTGGATCATGCAAAATGGCTTGCGCCAAGCCTACTCTTCTTTTAAAACCCTTAGATAAGGTATCTATAGTTTGATTAAGAACTTTATCTAAATGTAAACGTTGAATAACTTCTTTGTTACGATCAATCTTATTCTGACCTGAAAGCTGCCTAACTTGCGCAATAAATTCCAAATACTGTACTGGAGTCATTTCGCCGTAACTAGGCGCTCCCTCAGGCAAGTATCCAATGCGCTTTTTTGCTTCGATCGGTTTTTCGCTGACATCAAACCCGCATACCTCGATACTTCCAGTCGTAGGTGTTAGAAATCCTGTAATCATTTTCATAGTGGTGGACTTACCAGCACCATTAGGACCCAGAAAGCCAAGCACTTCACCAGGTTGCACTTCGAATGATACGTCTTCGACAGCAGTCAAATGTCCAAATTTTTTACTTAGCTTTTTTATCTTAATCATGGTCTGGTATCGGTGCTGCATTTAACGAGAAGATGTACTCACTCATTAACTCGGCGGGGAAATTTTACTGAGGTATTTATATATTTCAAGCGCGAATTTTGAAGCACTATACGCGATAAATCGCCAAATTCCGAATATGATTGTTAAACTTATCCCATAATCAAATTGGATTATGAGGGTAACTCATAGTTCCATAAGCCTTTATCATTAAAAGCCTATTTGTCATGAGATAATAGAGCTGCTGGTTTATAATTTAACCAGTTTAGAGTACTTAGTAATTAACGATAAATTAAGAATAGGATATATGGGGATTTCTAAAGACAACTTTTTCAAAAACTTCATGCTTGGAGTTACCGGCGAATGCATACAGATAGACACTCGCCAGCTAAATCACGATGCCATCTTGAAATTACTATCGGCAGCACAAAATCAAATTTCTATTATCAGTCGACACCTTGATCCTACCATTTTCAGTAAGCAAGATTTCATTGGAAATGCTTCGGAATTTATTCGCCGCACTAAGACCTCAAGCATTAAAATTCTAGTACACGATACCCAGCCCATCGTTAAAAATAATCATCGTATTTTAAGCTTGAGCCAGCGCGTTTCTTCCAAAATTGAAATTCGCACTATCTGCAATGAATATGCACAACTCAATCAAAGCTATCTGGTTGCTGATTCGATAGGTTATATCTATAACCTTAAGTCAGATTTATACGATGCTGAAGTAAACTTTAATGATACTGATAAGTCTAAAGAACTGATGGAAACATTTAAAAACATTTGGGAACTTAGCCAACAGGAGGCCGAGGTTAGAAGATTATGCATTTAACAAAGTCTACATCTAAATACTTATGGCCTTTACTTCTCATCATGTCTTTATTTATGGCAGGCAGCTCTTTTGCTGGTCAAAATGATCCATTAAAAATTATAGATTTAAAAAATCGCCCTGCTGATGAAATCATCCCAGTTATCAAGCCTATGCTGAAACCAAACGATGCAATAACAGGCACAGGCTTTCAATTATTCTTAAGGACAGATGCTAAAACCTTAGAAGAAGTAACACGTTTACTTCAAGTAATGGATAAAGCGCCACGTAATTTAATTATCAAAGTACGCAACAATGTTGATGCAGAATCTAGATCTACTGACTTGAATGCCTCAGGAAACTATGAAATTGGTGATGATGTAAATGTTGTGGTTGGTGATCGACCCCCCAACGAGGAAGGCACAAAAGTGCGTATCAATAGCACAAAAAATAGATCACAAAACAATACCGAACACATGATTCGCGTTATAGAGGGTGGTCAAGCATTTATTACAGCCGGAGAGATTCGACCCTATGAACACCGCACTATTATTCGACATCGTTATGGTGTTTCTGTCTACGATAGTGTGGATTATCAGGATGTAACCAGCGGCTTTTATGTCACCCCTAGACTTACCGGCAATGGCACTGTTTCTTTACAAGTTCAACCACACTATCGAACCGCAAGTGACGAGTATAGTTACACTAGTGATGGGTATAGGGGCACTGTCGATGTTCAAGAAGCCTCTACTACGGTGGAAGCCAAACTTGGAGAATGGCTACAAATTGGCGGTGTAGATACAGACGCAAAATCTAAAGATAGTGGCATTCTTAGCACCTCACGTAATTCTGATAACTTGCAGAGTACTATCTTTTTAAAAGTTGAATTAGAAGTAAATTAGTTAACTCAACCACTCTTTCTGCAGCATTTCACGCAGCTGCATAAAATTATACATTGCAATCATTGGAATTGCAGAACGTATCTCACCTTGATGCAACATATCAATTGCCTGATCTGAAGACACGACATGAACCCGTATATCTTCACCCTCTTCTTCTAATCCGCAAACACCTTCCAGCCCAGCTGCATCTGTTTTTCCTATGTACACGTGAGAGAGCTCTGAGAACCCACCCGGCGTTGGAAAAAAAGAAGCAACATGCTGCAGGTCATCTACCTTACAATTCGCTTCTTCAAGTGCTTCTCTATGCGCTACTTCCTCAAAGTCTTCACCCTCTTCTACTAAGCCTGCAATAATCTCTATTAGCCAAGGATTATCATCATCCAATGCACCCACTCTAAATTGCTCCACTAAAACGACTTCGTCTCGTATAGGATCATAAGGCAACACTGCTACAGCATTTTGCCGTGAAACCTGTTCTCTCGTTAACTCTTTGCTCATACCTCCATTAAAAAGTTCATGCTGCACAATAAGCTGATCCACTTTGAAGTGCCCATCATAATTGCGTTTGCGTTGTTTAATATTCCACTGCATGGATTTACTTAAGTAGACTTTAGTAGTTCAGCATAATCTTCTTCGGTATCCACACCAATTCCTGTTGGCTGTTTAGACACTTCAACATGAATCCTATAACCGTTTTGCAATGCCCTAAGTTGTTCTAACGACTCTTTTATTTCAAAAGAAGACGGCGGGAGTTCGGTAAAGAGATTTAAAAAGCCAACGCTATATGCATAAATACCTAAATGCCTAAAAATATCTTTTTTATCGATATTAGGATTATTGCAATTTAGTTTAGTGATATCTCTACTAAAGTTTAGTGCGATATTATTCGCATCAAACATTACCTTTACAACATTTGGATTAGCAAAATCAGAGTCTTCGGTAACAGGCCTACATAAAGTAGACATACTTACATGCTCATGAAAAAGCAGATTATGCGCAACTTGTTTTATATTTTGCGCCGGCATTTGCGGCTCGTCACCTTGTACATTAACGATTGCAATCTCATCACCCCAACCCTTTATCTTTGCAACTTCTGCAATTCGATCTGTACCAGAAGTATGTTTATCTGATGTTAAACAAATATTTGCATTAAACTTTCCCGCTGCATCGACTATTCGCTGATCATCTGTAGCAATAATGACTTCTTCAG
>CAYXVH010000186.1:0-11885 GCA_964468615.1 uncultured Thiotrichales bacterium
CTAGTTTTAAAAACTGGACCGTGTTGCTCGCTATTTTGGCGTTCTCGCTTAGTTTATTAGGTACGTTTCTAGTACGTTCCGGTGTACTCGTATCTGTGCATGCTTTTGCTACAGATCCAGCACGCGGTGTTTATATCTTATTGTTCTTGGCAATTGTGATTGGCGGCTCTTTACTTCTTTATGCATTACGCGCACCTAAGATTAAGTCTATTGGTCAATTTGACTTAGTCTCTAGAGAAACGGCGTTATTGTTAAACAACGTACTATTGTTAGTCGCAATGTTTACAATTCTAGTAGGAACTTTATATCCACTTTTCTTAGATGCGTTAAATGCAGGAAAAATTTCTGTTGGCCCGCCATATTTTAATGCTGTGTTTGTTCCTCTGATGCTGCCACTGGTTTTTGTGATTGGTGTAGGCCCATTTTTGCGTTGGAAGAAAGCAACCTTAGGGGAAACATTAAAAAAACTCGTTAAGATTATTGTATTGGGATTAATCATAGGTTTCGCTTTACCTTATATAGTCGCTGGTAAAGCTCCTATCCTTGTTGTATTAGGCATTAGCTTAGGAGGATGGTCTATTTGTGCAGCGTTGTACTATCTCTTTAAAAATGTTTTCCGCAAAGATGCAAAGCTAGGTTCATTTCAGCGTTTTAAAAAGATTCCTCGCGCTACCTATGGAATGGTTTTAGCGCATATTGGTATTGGAATATTTGTATTTGGTGTTACGTTTGTCAGTGCATTTCAAGAAGAAAAAGAAGTGCCAATGCGAATTGGTGAAAAAGTTGAAATGGCAGGCTATGAGTTTGGCTTTAATGGTGTGAAAACACTGCAAGGTCCAAATTATTTATCTAAGCAAGCTTCTGTAAGTGTTTATAAAAACAACAAACTTGTGGCGACGCTGTTGCCAGAGAAACGCACTTATCTTGTGCAGCAAAGTCCAATGACAGAAGCAGGAATAGATACTGGGTTTTTGCGGGATGTTTATGTTGCTCTTGGTGAACAGATTAATAATGAAGCCTGGGGTATGCGTTTGTATTACAAGCCGTTTATTCAATGGATTTGGATGGGTGCTGTATTCATGGCATTAGGTGGTTTGTTGGCGGCATTGGATAGACGCTATAGACTTAAATTAAAGCGTGAAAAAGTAGCAGTAAAGCCAATTAAAGATAAACAAGCTATTCCAGCAACCTCTTAATTTATATCGTATGTTTAAGTATCTCTTACCGGTCATACTTTTCTTTGTATTGTGTGGATTTCTCTTTATTGGTTTATACAAAGATCCTTCGGAAGTGCCTTCACCATTGATTGGTAAATCAGTTCCAGAATTTTCTCTGCCTATGCTGCTAGACAGCTCAGTTCAGTTTTCAAATAAAGAATTTCTTGGCAAAGTATCAATTTTAAATGTTTGGGCTACTTGGTGTTTTGCATGTAAACAAGAACATCCTGCCTTATTAGAACTAGCAAAGAGGAATATCGCGCCAATATATGGACTCAACTATAAAGACGATGCTGAAAAGGCTAAATTATATTTAAGAGATTTTGGTAATCCGTTTAAAGCTAATGCTTTTGATGAAGCTGGGCGAGTAGCGATTGATTGGGGAGTATATGGGGCGCCAGAAACCTTTGTGGTTGATCAAAAAGGGATTATTCGTTTCAAGCATATAGGACCACTTACTCTTGAAGATTTAAACAATAAAATTCAACCATTAATTCAACAATTAAATAATGAAACATAGTTCCTTTTGTAATATAAGTTTAAGCAGCCTGCTTGTTGTTTTATTTTCTATATTATTTATGACTCAATTATGGGCAATCGAGCCAGTTAACGTAGCGTCTAAATATGAGAAACGTTATCACGCTTTGCTTAGTGAGTTGCGATGTTTGGTTTGTCAAAATCAAACCATTGCAGAGTCTAATTCAGAATTGGCAAATGATCTGCGTGTTGAAGTGAATAAAATGTTGAATGAGGGCGCATCAGATTCTGAAATTATAGATTTTATGGCAGATCGCTACGGTGATTTTGTTTTATATAAACCTTTAATAAAACCTAAAACATATCTGTTATGGTTTGGGCCATTTATATTTCTTGTTGCGATATTGTTTTTAGTGCTTTGGTATGTAAGAAAGCAAAAAACAAGCTCAGACACAGAGCTTTCTGTAGATGAAAAACAGAAATTAGATTCAATACTAAAAGAAACAAAAGAATAATTAGCTAATGTTAAATTTCTGGATTATTTGTGCATTATTATTAATTATCGCTCTGATAATTATTTTACCTTCATTGTTGGCAAAGCAAGCACCGGAGGATGTGGATCGCAAAAAGATTAACAAAGCTGTTTTTAATAAGAAATTAATTGAGCTGGAAAGTGATCGTGATAATGATTTGATCGCTTTAGAACAATACAACGTAGCTAAATCTGATCTAGAGCGTTCATTAATTGATGATTTGGAAGATCATAAAGAAGTTATATTCAATAGAAGTAATAAAATACTACCGATAATTGTTTTATTAGTATTGCCAGTCTTGGCTGTATTTTCATATCTAAAATTAAATAATGGATTGATTTCGCTTGATCCAGAATTTGAAAGCAAAATGGCTTCACAGCAAGGCCAAATGCCTGATATTGGAAAAGCTATAGCAGAACTCGAAGGCAAGCTTAAGCAAGATTCAAATAATTTAGATGGTTGGATAATGTTGGGCAGGTCTTATGTTGTTTCAAAGCGATTTGATGATGCAGTTAAAGCCTATGGAAAAGCAAATGAGTTATCCGATGGCGCTAATCCTGATGTGTTGATTTCTTATGGCGAGGCTAAAGGGCTTGCAGCAGGTAATAGTTTTGATGAAAGTGCTATGTCGCTTTTCACAAAAGCATTGAAAATCAGTCCAAACAATGAACGAGGCCTATGGTATGCCGGTTTAGCGTCCTATCAATTGCAAAACTATAAAGCATCTGTTGGTTATTTGGAGAAGTTGTTACAACAAGTACCAAATGATCAAAGTGATGTGAGAACTGCGCTTGTTAAATATCTAAATGATGCTAAGCAAAAAGCTGGTATTGAAGTCGTTGAAGAAGTCGCTACTACTAAAGTCGAAAGTAATTCTAAATCGAACATTATTGTGAACGTTAAGTTAAGTGATGAGCTTCACAATAATTATGTGAAGTCAGACACACTATTTATTTACGCGCGTGCAATGAATGGGCCCAAGATGCCTTTAGCACTAGTTAAAATGACCGCTGGAGACCTACCAACTACGGTGACCCTAGATGATTCTGTTTCAATGATGCCTAGTATGACTTTATCTAGCATGGAGCAGGTTGAAGTCATTGCCAGAATTTCTAAGTCTGGACAGGCAATTATGCAGAGTGGCGACATATTTGGAAGTGTCCAGTCTGTTAAAACTGATCAGTCCGAGACAGTGGATGTAGTAATAAGTGAGTTAGTGCCTTAAGAGATTATTCTTACTCTAACTCTTTTAAATTAAGGATGATTTAAGGGTTATTAACATGTATCTGTTAGCGAATATTTTAGTTCTAAGTGGCATTTGTTTGCTTGTTGTTTCTGTCTTTACATCTCAACAACTAATTAGAAAGCTTCCATTAGGCAATGTTAGGCATAGTTGGCAGATGTTAAACTTTCTTCTTGTTGGCTCCATATTAGGATATGCGGCATATATGTTATTACTAATGACCGGGCAAGTCAGTCTAGCAAGCCTTGAAATTCCAAAACTATGCTTTGCAGCTGCGGCATTTATATTATTGCTATGCTATCTCACGTATCAAACGACTAGAGATATACGAGAAGCCATTGCAATGGATCTAGCCAGTATTGTTGACCCAATATTAGATATTTATAACCGCCGTTATTTTGATCGTAGAATTGAAGAAGAGACTCAACGATCGCGTCGTTATAATCAGCCGCTTTCAATCATTTTGTTTGAGGTGGACCAATTTGAAGCGATTGCTAATAAACAAGGTCGTTTAGTCGGTGATGTGGTACTAAGAAAAGTAAGTGATTATTTGGTGGGTGCAGTACGTTCATCAGACATCGTTGCACGTTACGACGAGCATAGAATAGTGGTTGCCACTACTCAGACTAAGCCTGATATGGCCATTATGTTAGCGGATCGCTTGCGTGGCGAAATAGAAAAATTAGAGCTGTTACCAGCCGGTGAGCAAAGTGCTGTAGATACGTTGTATGCAACGGTTACGGCAGGTGTATCTTGTGTTGAAGATAGAATTAAAAGTGGTTTTGATTTGACTGATGTCGCTGAAAAAGCAATGCAACGTGCTGAATCAGAAGGTCAAAATCGAGTTTATGCATATGATTCTGCTGATATCCGAATTCCAGAACAAGCTATAGAAGCCGCAGCAGCTGCAGCTTAGTCTTTATTCAAGCCGTTGTGCATTCGCATAACGGCTATTCACACATGCTTAATTCAGGCAATCATGAGCCCATATATTATTGCGATCTTGATATAATTACCTAAAATCATCGTTATCTTTTTGGTGATTACTATGCAAGGTATGTTATGGCTAAAGCAGAATTACTTCAGTTACTAGGTTGGTGTTCACTAATCTATATAATTTTACTTTCTATATGGGCACTGTTTTTTATGGTTGGCCGTAATTGGCTTTATAAATTACATAATAAATGGTTTGCAATGCCTAGCGAGAGATTCAATGTCATTCATTATGTGCTCATGGGATTTTTTAAAATTATATTGATAGTATTTTTCTTGGTGCCATATTTAGTATTACGAACGATTTGAGGAGTAGAAATTAATGTTAGTTAAAGGAATAATTTTTACACTAATTTTTGGTTTGTTTATCTCTCGACTCATTCCAAAATACTTGGAATTTCGTGAAACAAATATCGTTAATCTACTTGGCGTGGATTGGGTAGGCAGTACAGCAGCCCTGGTTCTATTGGCTGTAATGGTGCTAGGTATTGTAGTATTAGCAATTGCTATGAAAAATTTTTATGAGTATTTCACTACTAAGGGTGATTAATTTTTTCCCATTTCTTCCACTTAATAATATTGTTTTTTATCGGTAAAAAAAAAGGCATGATAAGTGAATAAGACCTATGTATCAACTTTGCGACCATGAATTTTTCGCTATTGAATAATTGTACATCAGCACGTGAAGTAAGCATTACTACTTGATCTATGAAATATTCTCTATCGCGTTTAAAGTTAATTACACCTTCCTTGCAATTATATTCATGCTGAGCAAGTGTAATCTCATGGTTAATTGGATCTTTGTCTGACTGATTTACGGAAACTGACATAGTTTCTGAGTCTTTGATCTTGAGTTCTATCGTTACGTCTTCTTTTGGTCCTAAAATTTCGATATTAAATAGGTCGCTTAAATAAAAATCATCATTATTATTTCTATATAAGCCTTCTAGATCTAAGCATTTATTTCCACTATTTTGTGTAATATCTTGCCAGGTTTCAGGGTAAGGAACATTTGTAGTGCAACATGAAAGTAATAGCAGTAGAAAAACGGACAATATTAAATAATCAATTTTCATCAATATAGCGTTTATTTAAATCGTTATAAGCATCGATACGTCGATCACGAAGATAAGGCCACAGTTGACGTGTTTGTTCAGTTTCATTTAGATTGATTTGTGCATGTATAGTTTCAGCATCTTCTGAAGATGCTTGTGTAATTACTTTTCCCATTGTATCGGTAACAAACGATTTCCCCCAGAAATTTATGCCTTCAGACTGACCTGAAGGGTTTGTTTCATGTCCTACGCGGTTAGTGCTGATTAGTGGTACATTATTCGCAATAGCATGGCTTTGCTGTATGGTCTGCCAGGCTTGAAACTGCCGTTGTTGTTCATCTGAATCATCGCGTGGATCCCAGCCGATAGCTGAAGGATAAATTAGTACTTGCGCACCTGCTAAAGCCATTAGTCGTGCGCCTTCAGGAAACCATTGATCCCAACATACCATCACACCTAGTTTTCCAATTGAGGTTTGAATGGGAGTAAATCCTAGATCACCAAAGGCAAAGTAATACTTTTCGTAATAACCAGGATCATCTGGGATGTGCATTTTTCGATATTTGCCTGCGAGACTTCCGTCTTTGTCAAATACGACTGCAGTGTTGTGATACAGACCTTCGGTGCGCTTTTCAAATACTGAACCCACAACGACAACATTATTATTTATAGCAGCCGTTGATAATTTATCGCTTAGCGGCCCAGGAATGGTTTGTGCAAGATCAAAATATTGTGACGATTCTTCTTGGCAGAAATATAGACTGCTATGAAGTTCACATAGTACAACAAGGTCAGCACCATTCTTGGCAGCAGCTTCTATTTGCGCAAGGTTATAATCAAGATTCGCTTGATAATCCGCACACATTTTTTGTTGCACAAGGGCTACGTTAATTGAATTCACAACAAGCATCCTTCAGGGATTTGCATAGTGGCACAGTGTATCCCGCCAAATTGTTGAATCAAAGCATTGCTCTCTATGTCAATGATTTCATGTGTGGGGAATAGGGAATCAATAGTTTTCAAAGCATAATTATCTTGCGGGTCATTAAATACAGGTACTAGTACATATTCATTTGTAATTAAAAAATTAGCGTAGGTGGCAGGAAGTTGATAACCACCATTGAATATAGGTTTGGGTAAGGGCAATGGGACAAGTTCTGAAATTGCTGATTCATTGCGTTTGATGGATTTTAGTTGCTGGGCTAAAGAATTAAGAGATTCACTGTTTGGGTCTGAATGATTTACCGATGCAGAGTAGACGAAAACATCATCAGTGCAATATCTTACTAAAGTATCTATATGCCCATCTGTGTCGTCACCAATGAGCACAACATCATTTATCCATAATATTCGATTACAACCAAACCAATATTCAAGGTCTCGTTCTAGCGTAGTGAGTGGCGTATGTTGTTTTAATGCTTTACGTTTGAAGCAACTACTTGAAACTAATAATGTGCCTGAATTATTCACCTCAAGGTTGCCACCTTCTAAAACAAAATTAATTTTCTGACTGGATAAATCGTTATTTAAATGTAGTTTTAACTGTTGATTAAATGCGTTGTCCTTGTCGTGGGTATATTTTCCGCCCCACGCGTCAAAATCAAAGTCTAGTAATATAATTTCACTATCAGATTTTACGGTGATCGGACCATAGTCACGTACCCAGGTATCGTTAGTGGGCGCAGAAATAACCAGAATATTTTCTTGTTTAATCTCTTGGTGAGTTAAAGTTTCTTGTATATGGAGTAAATGAGCTTGGTCATAAGCGACCAGAATGAGTTTTTGATGTCTTGCGATATACCGGCTCATTTCGGCGTAGGTGTTTTCTATCGCATCTAGCTGGTTGTTCCAGTCAGAATGGCAATGAGGCCAAACGAGAATAACAGCATCTTGACGCGCCCATTCGGGAGCGAGGCGGTATGAACCCACAGCAAGTAATTATTAGAGTACTAGATGGCCTTTATTTTGCGAGTTGATTCGATATGAATCAATGAGCAACAGAATGAATAACGATATTATTTTCAAAGAAAACAGAATAGTTATTGAAATCCCAACGATAGATTGATGGATTTCCTACAGGTCCTTGTTTAGAGCTTGGTTGTCCAAAACGTGTCTCGACTTGAGCCTTGGAAAGGCCACGGTTGGGCATGCTTGAATTGACGACTACTTGGGCACTGCTTTCCGGTGTCTTCACTACCTGAGCGTTTACCTGTAAGGTTGCCATTGCTAAAAACAGGGTAAGTATTGAACTTATAAAAATTCGCATAGATCTAAGCAAGTATGTTGAAATTTGTGTGAATCATAACACTGCCTGGTAATGGCGGGAATGTATGCTCTGATAATGCACGATGATAGTCGAGTTTTAACGGACTAAAGGATATAACACTAGGTTTTCAAGCAAATAAAAGGATTTTCAGCACTCGTGTTGAAACTATCATGAGTTTTCTAATAGCACGCCTGATTGAGATCACGAATTCTTTAAAATCAACATGTTAGATAAATTACTTCAATTGATTTAACCCACTAAAATTTACCTTATTCTATGTTCCGGCCACTTGAATTATTTATTGGATCACGCTATTTGCGAGCCAAACGCCGAAACCATTTTATCTCTTTTATTTCTTTTATCTCAGTATTTAGCTTAGCGCTTGGCATTACATTGATTATTACCGTTCTTTCGGTAATGAATGGTTTCCAGTTTGAAATTAAAGATCGCATCTTGAGCATGACCGCTCATGCCACAGTATTAGAATTGGATGGTAAATTACGAGATTGGCAGAAAGTAGAGCAAGAATTAGAAGGTAATACTGAAATTCAAGGTTCAGCGCCTTATGTGCAAGGTCAGGGAATGATCGTACATGGTAAGCAGGTGACCGGTGCGATGCTAACAGGTATCGATCCGCAGCTTGAAAGTAAAGTCTCTAGAATTGGCAAGCATTTGCAAGAGGGTAGCTTAGACATTTTAAAGCCAGGTGAATTTGGAATATTGCTAGGCGGTGACTTAGCAAATTATTTAAATGTCGATATTGGAGAGAAGATAACGGTAATTACTCCTGAAGCGACCGTAACGCCGGCAGGAATTATTCCTAAGTTTCGAAGGTTTACAGTAGTGGGAACCTACGCGGTGGGTATGCCGCAGTACGATCGCAATACGGCAGCAATCCATATCAGTGACGCTAAGCGATTATTCCGCTTGGGTGATGCAGTAACCGGATTGCGGTTAAGATTTGAAGATTTGTTTGATGCTCAAGAGATCACCTATAAACTCCGTGATCAACTAGGTGGCACCTATTGGGTAACTGATTGGACTTATCATAACCGCAATTTTTTTCGTGCGTTGAAAATGGAAAAAACCATGATGTTTATTATTACTATCATCATCGTTTTTGTTGCGGCATTTAATATTATCTCGATGTTGGTAATGGTAGTCACAGAAAAGCAAAGTGACATTGCCATTATGCGAACATTGGGCGTGTCGCCAAAAAGCATAATGGGAATCTTTGTTGTTCAAGGCACGGTAATAGGATTAGTAGGCACGCTTTTAGGTGCGTTAGGTGGTGTACTACTATCTTCTAATCTTGAAAGTATCGTTAGAATGATTGAAAAAATTCGTGGAGCTAAATTCCTCTCTCCAGATGTATATCCAATCAGTGATTTCCCGTCTGAAATTATTCCAAGTGAAGTCATCGTTATTTGCCTTGTCGCTTTCGTTATCACGGTTCTGGCAACGATTTACCCCGCATGGAAAGCAGCGCGAACTCAACCTGCAGAAGCCTTAAGGTATGAGTAATCCATTATGAGCATAGTGTTGCAATGTGAAAATCTATCCAAGGCTTTTGATAGTGGTCCTGCGCGAGTCGATGTTTTGAAAAATATTAACTTTAATGTCGAACAGAAAAGTAGAGTGGCTATAATCGGTGCGTCAGGCAGTGGCAAAAGCACCTTAATGCATTTGCTTGGTGGGTTGGATGTTCCTAATTCAGGAACGGTAACGGTCTGCGGTGAAGATATGTCTACGTTGTCTGATGCAGCAAGAGGAAAGTTACGGAATCAATCTTTAGGATTTATTTATCAATTTCATCATCTGCTACCTGAGTTTACCGCACTAGAAAATGTCGCAATGCCTTTATTGTTGCGCGATGGATCTATATCAGATGCAGAGGAGCAAGCCAAAGAGATTTTATCGAAAGTAGGTCTATCGAATCGAGTGTTGCATAAGCCTACTGAGCTCTCAGGCGGTGAAAGACAGCGAGTAGCGATCGCACGTGCATTAGTCACGAATCCAAAAGTAATTCTTGCGGACGAGCCAACCGGTAATCTAGACAGTAAAAATGCAATGCAAGTGCAGAATGAAATGCTTGAGTTAAATGAAGAGCTAGACACTGCGATTGTAATAGTCACCCATGATTCGCGCATAGCAGAGTCGATGGATGAGATTTACACCTTGGAAGACGGACAACTTGCTAAAGTTTGAAAAGTTCTTTGAGTAATAAAATGGGTATTCAGTTTAAATGTTTGTAGAGCGTTAGATGCAAAAACCTCCTATCTCTATTGAAGAACCCTCAAGGATTAGTGACCTTAATAATCTTGGTATTTTAGATACAGATTCTGAAGAAAACTTTGACTTGCTCACTCGCCTTACTGCACGAATTTTTAATGTGCCCATCTCGCTTATAAGTCTCGTAGACTCTGAAAGACAGTGGTTTAAGTCTAAGCATGGTCTAGATCAAGAAGAAACGAGTCGCGATGTTTCATTTTGTGCGCACGCAATAGCAAAATCTATCTCTGAGGGGAGTGCGCAATATATTTTTGAAGTTCCAGATGCTCTGCAAGATGTAAGGTTTAGGGATAACCCGTTAGTTGTTGGCGAACCTTTTATACGATTTTATGCAGGTTTTGTATTGTTGTCTCATGATAACTACAAGCTTGGTACCTTATATATTATCGATAATAAACCAAGAATACTATCAAGCTTTGAAAAAGAATCATTCTTTAACCTGGGCATGATCGCTCAAGCTAAATTGCAATCGTTTCGCCCTAAAGATAAAAGCACGCAAACAAGAAATTACATCTGTACTAGAGAAGATTGATTCGCGGCTCAGGCGACAAACTGGCGGACATCAATAAAATTTTAATCTGATGCAACATCATTGTTGCAACTCATATTCACATGGTCTGTCCCGACTTCCTGTCTCACGCGACACTTGTACATCCTCGGTAACTGCTCCTGCTTTACTCTACCTCCTGCATCCATGCAGTCGTGTACATCGTCCATGTGCTCACTCATTTCCTTAATTTGCGTAACTTACGTTTATTCCAAAAAGTAACGACTCGAATACGCCATAACACTCTTGCAGCTATGTAGCCAAATAATGCAGCGGATGTGCCTAGGAAAAAGCAACCCACCATAAATGGGCGCCAGCGCTCACGTAATTCTGTAAACAACCAATTAAAACTCAACTCGAAGTCAAATGGACCTAAATGAGTGTCAGTTAAGAACGCCCCCGCTTTGTACGCAAGGAAAAACAGCGGTGGCATGGTGATGGGGTTGGTTACCCACACCAATGCCACAGAGATAGGCAAGTTACATCTGAAAATAATTGCAAAGCCGGCTGCAATGAGCATTTGAAAAGGCAAAGGTATAAATGCGCAAAATAGTCCGATAGCACAAGCGCCTGCAACCGAGCGTCTGCGCATATGCCATAGGTTTTGATCGTGTATTAATTCTCCAAATATGCTGAAAGATTTGTCGTCTTTGAGTTGTTGGTTTGCGAAGAATTTTTTTAGAAATTTGCGTGGCATCTATGAATATTTGGGTCTATTAAAGTGATTGAGTTAAAGTACTAAAAATATATGCATAGGTTGGATGAGTTCGTATATGTTAAAGGTCGCTATTGCATTTACGCTCGGTGTCTGTATTTTAACAGTGTTTGCATCACTGCCGCACTGGTATTGGGTCTTTGGGATCCTACCGACGATCTTAATAGGTATTAAATACCCACGTAGTATTCTAGTAGTAAGCTTTTTGCTCGGTTTCTTTTGGTCATTGATGCACGCCTATTTAAATCTATATCCGCAGCTGGATAAGTCTTTAGAAGGTATCGATTTGGAAGTTTCAGGGCAGATCATCTCTATCCCTTTCGTTCAGGGTCGCAGTACAAGGTTCGAATATTCTATTCGTAATTCAAATTTCTCAGCTAATGGTGAAACTGCATTGTTGCCAAAAAAAGTAAGGCTTAATTGGTATGGGGATGTTCCAGCGTTGCAATTGGGTGAACATTGGCAGTTAAGAATTCGTTTGAAACGACCATGGAGCTATGCAAATCCAGGAGCCTTTGATTATGAAAAATGGCTATTTGAACAAGGA
>CAYXVH010000187.1:0-2611 GCA_964468615.1 uncultured Thiotrichales bacterium
CGCTTCTAGCCATTTTGATTGCTGCTGCCAGTGCATTGATAGCTTTATCTTGTCCAAATACCAAAGTCTTTAAATCACGGTCCAGTGTTTTTAATGTATTACGATCGTCGTTAGAAACACTCCGTGGTGGAATACGTGCAGCTTTTGCTATAACGCTTTCGATCTCGTGCTTACTAATAACTTTACGCTGTTTTGATTTTGGCAGGACCCTTTGAGCCGCGCCTGCTTCGTCAATGATATCTATTGCCTTATCTGGCAAATGCCTGTCATTGATGAAGCGTGCAGATAATTCTGCTGCTGAAGTAAGAGCAACGGCTGTGTATTTAACACCATGATGTGCCTCGTAGCGAGATTTCAGCCCACGTAGAATGGTAACAGTCTCTTCCACACTCGTTTCTGGAACATCAATTTTCTGAAAGCGACGCGAAAGAGCATGATCTTTCTCAAAAATTCCTCGGTATTCGCTGAATGTTGTAGCACCAATACATCTCAACTGGCCAGTATTTAGTACTGGTTTAAGTAAGTTAGAAGCATCGAGCGTGCCTCCTGATGCCGCACCTGCTCCAATCATGGTATGTATTTCATCAATGAATAAAATAGCATTGGGATCATCAAGTAATTGTTTTAATATCGCTTTCAGACGTTGCTCAAAATCGCCACGATATTTTGTCCCAGCCAGTAAAGCGCCTATGTCTAAAGCGTAAATCTGATGATGAGCAAGTGCCTCTGGTATGTCATTTTTGATAATTTTCCGTGCCAATCCCTCAGCAATAGCTGTTTTTCCGACTCCCGCTTCACCGACTAAAAGTGGATTATTTTTGCGACGCCGGCACAACGTTTGTATTACACGTTCTAATTCCTTTCCGCGCCCAATTAGAGGATCAATTTTACCTGCTAACGCCTGCATATTAAGGTTTATAGTATAACTCTCAAGTGCACCACCAACACCCGTCTCTTGATCCGTATCACTATCACTTTCAGTTTTGGCACTATTTCCTTGCGAGACTTTACTTATTCCATGAGAGATATAATTAACAACGTCAAGTCTTGTCACACCCCTCTGGTGAAGAAAATATACTGCGTGAGAATCCTTTTCACCAAATATTGCCACTAATACGTTTGCACCGGTAACTTCTTTCTTACCCGAGGACTGGACATGAAGGATCGCTCGCTGGATCACACGCTGAAATCCTAGTGTAGGCTGAGTGTCTACTTCTCCGCTACCACCCACAGTAGGAGTATTTTCAGTAACATGCTCTACTAGAAACTTTCGCAGATCACTAATATCGACTGAACAAGCACGTAATACCTCTGCCGCAGTATGATTATCAAGCATTGCCAACAATAAGTGCTCTACTGTAATGAATTCATGGCGCTTCTGCCGTGATTCCACAAACACCATATGTAAACTTACCTCAAGCTCCTGAGCAATCATTTCAAGTTTCCTCCATCATGCACTTTAGCGGGTGCTGATGCTTTCTAGCAAATGTAATCACCTGTTTAACCTTAGTTACAGCCATATCGCTTGGATATACACCACATACACCGACCCCATCCATATGAACTTTTAACATAATTTGAGTCGCCTGCTCTTGGCTTTTAGAAAAAAAAGTCTGCAACACTAATACTACAAATTCCATTGGTGTAAAGTCATCATTAAGCAAAACCACTTTAAACATTGGCGGTGGCTTAATTTTACTCTTCTTAACCTCCAGCACAACGTCTTCATGATCTCTCGTCACCATTACCGTGCCTTACCTGTCATCAGAGGAATGCTGCCAAATAATCTCTTACTACCATACTTGTCGATTACGGCAAAAATTTCAAGTATCTTGAGTAAATAAATACGCAACTACTTTAAAAAAATAGAGTGACCACTTGACTTTAGCACTAGTTTTGAGTAAAAGGTAACTGGGAGTTTGGCTTCAAGTTTTCTGCAGTACCGGTTACAGCCGTTTGCGGTCTTGAAACTCAAACAGTGTTCGGGTTTCCAGCCCGGTTTTTTAAAGGATAGGAAAAATGGCAGCAGGTACAGTGAAATGGTTTAATGACTCTAAAGGTTTCGGGTTTATTACTCCTGATGATGGTAGCGAAGATTTATTTGCACACTTCTCAGCAATCAATATGTCAGGGTTCAAAACTCTCAAAGAAGGTCAAAAAGTTAGCTTTGAAGTGACCCAAGGACCTAAGGGTAAACAAGCATCAAATATTCAAACCCCCTAGATACAACTGGTGTAGTTACACCGTAATAAGTTTGTAATCACAGGATTACCAAGCCCCTTGGCAATTGCATGCCAAGGGGCGTTTTTTTGTAAGAAATAAACCTTCAGCCCATTCGCTTGACTAACTCCTCGCCAAATTTTGAACATGATACTTTCTGCGCATTCTCCATCAACCGTGCTAAATCATAGGTCACAATTTTATCCTGTATAGTCTTTTCCACTGCTTGAATTATTTGATTGGCAGCCTCAAACCAACCCATGTGCCTGAGCATCATTTCTGCCGACAGAATTATAGACCCGGGATTGACCTGATCCTTACCTGCGTATTTTGGTGCTGTTCCATGAGTTGCCTCGAACATTGCAATTGATTCGCTAAGGTTTGCCCCTGG
>CAYXVH010000188.1:0-4321 GCA_964468615.1 uncultured Thiotrichales bacterium
GAACGTGGTATTGAAGTCAGCTACGAGTTCATTCGTTCATGGTGTAACAAATTTGGTTCCCACTATGCCCGACGATTGAAACGCCTACACCAAGGTTATGGCGATACATTTTATATCGATGAAGTGTTTGTAAAGATTCATGGACAACAGAAGTACTTGTGGCGCGCAGTGGATCAGGATGGCGAAGTGGTTGATGTATATCTACAGTCACGCCGAGATGGCACGGCAGCCAAACGTTTTTTCAAACGCCTTATAAGGAATCATAGAAGTGAACCGCGGAAGATTGTGACAGATAAGTTGAGAAGCTATGGGGTTGCACATCGAGAACTTATTCCAGAATCCATTCACGACACCACTCAGTACGCCAATAACAGAGCCGAGCTTTCACATCAACCGACACGCGTCAGGGAGCGAGGCATGCGGCGATTCAAAACGGTGCAACAAGCGCAACGCTTTTTAAGCACCCATGCAGCAGTATACAATCTGTTTAATCTTGGTCGCCATTTAGTATCAGCGAAGCATTATAGAATATTTCGAGAGAACGCCTTTACATCTTGGAAATGTGCAACAGCACTATAGATTATGTTTCACCTTGATTTAACAGATGCAAAAAAGTTAACTTGTCAGTACCCTTGGTATAGCTACAAGAGTGATTAGTCGATACTTATCGCCGAACGATGATAGCGCATGATGATGTTTGGATCGGGCAGCAGAGTGATTTCAGTGTCCTTACCATTGTAATCAAAGCTCGAAAGGACATGACGAATACTTTCCAGGCGCGCACGTTTTTTATCATTTGCTTGCACAATGATCCATGGGCTGAATGTGGTGTGAGTCGTGCTAAACATCATCTCCTTGTATTTCGTATAGTCGCTCCATAATTCCTGAGCACGGTCGTCGATAGAGCTTATTTTCCATTGTTTTAATGGATTCGTTTTACGTGATACGAAGCGTTTTAATTGTTCTTCTTTGGAAATGGAGAACCAGAATTTAATAAGGTCAATGCCATCTTCATAGAGCATGTGCTCGAACTCTGGCACTTGACGCATGAATTGTTTGTATTCTTTCTTCGTACAAAACTTATTAACCGGCTCTACCACGGCACGGTTGTACCAGCTACGATCAAAAAAAACGATCTCACCCTTGTTTGGTAACTGCTTAGCATATCGCTGAAAATACCATTGGCCAACTTCGGCTTCACTTGGTTT
Organism: uncultured Thiotrichales bacterium; assembly: GCA_964468615.1. Taxonomy (GTDB): domain Bacteria; phylum Pseudomonadota; class Gammaproteobacteria; order UBA4575; family UBA4575; genus JABDMD01. The sequence continues at coordinate 1,209 of CAYXVH010000188.1, forward strand.
AGGTAGGGCGACAATACGCATCGCGCGAGGATTCATGTGTTCCACGAAGCGCCGAATTGTACCGCCTTTTCCAGCGGCGTCACGCCCCTCGTAGATGATTGCTATGCGGCGTTGTTCTTCCTGTGCCCAGCGTTGTAGCTTTACCAGCTCTCCTTGTAGCAAACGCAGATCTTCTTCGTACGCTAGGGCTTGCTTGAACTTTTTAAGATGAAAGTCCTTTTTCCTTAGCAAGCCAAAAAAATCACGTGTTGACTGAAGCTCGAGCAGTTCTTCTTTGGTTAGAACATCTTCAGCAGTATTCATCATCATTTCCGCTGTGCTATCAATATCTGGTGCTATTCCAACTGTTTTTACTGAAACACCATCTGCACTCACAAGCTTTATTTTCTTATTCTTCATTCTTAAAATCCTTAGATATTGGTCAGTTTTAAAAGTGCTACATATGAAAACAAACCATTTATCAAGTTCCTGCGCGCCTATTTAAATTACAATTACAGTGTAAACAAAGATTGAGCGAAATTGTCCTGATCTAGCACAAGAAATAGCTGTTTCTCAGATGAGGTACGCGATCTTGATTTTTAAATATACGCTATTGGCCGAAAGAAGACATCTGCAAAATTTAACCAACCTTCAACAAGCTACATACGAGAGACTAGATAGAGTTTGGCAAAACGTCAAATTTCCTTTCTAAATCTAAAATCAATATATAGCTGACGTAGAACAAGGAATACTAGTTTAGGAAAGCTTACACTCAACGTCTACTTAGCTCTCTGCAAGGCAAGATAAACAATTATATGATTGCACCTGTTTTCAAAAAAATGGCAGGTACGTCTGCTGTATTTCTATCTGCTGATTTTGCGAAAGCAGCACCCGTAGAACGAGACGGAATGATCTGGACTGCAAAAGAATTACGTCTCGAGCAGCTTCCCATGCAACGGCAGCAGCAATCAGCAATGGCTAATGCACTTGCTTTGGAAGGTCTTGAAGAATATGACCCACCGAATAATGGCGACGTTCGTAGAGTGGAATCGATCGATGAGGATTTTATTTATTTTGATTTAATTCGTGGATGGGTCCAAATAAACCAGGGCGTTCCTAAAGAAAATGTTTAATGATTGCTAACGACCCAAAGTAGACATCTTTCATATAATTTAAATTATCTAAGGAGATTTATCCGATGATTCATGAAGTTGCTGGAGATATTTTAATGACAAAAGCAAAAGCCATTGCCCACGGTGTGGCACCGAATGATCATTTTAATAGCGGGCTAGCCCTTGAGCTGAGAGAACATTGGCCAGCAATGGCTAAAGATTTTCGTCATTATGCCCACCAGTCACACCCAAAAGCAGGAGAAATTTGGATGTGGGGTGGTGTGGATGGAGTGCGAATTTTCAACTTACTTACTCAGGAAGGAGGGCATGAACACGGCGCCAAACCAGGTCGAGCGACATTACCTAATGTTAATCACTGCTTGCGAAGATTGCGACATGAGCTCGAAAAAGGTGAGGTTGATAGTCTTGCTTTACCGAAACTGGCCACTGGTGTTGGTGGTTTGAAATGGAATGAAGTGTCCCCATTAATCCAACAGTATTTGAGCGATTTATCGATCCCTATATACATCTATACAACTTATCGAGAAGGTCAGAAGGCAAATGAAGTAGGCAAGTAATAATATTTTATTATTATTAAGAATTGTAAAGGCTTATTTAAATCTGAAAACACTGAATTATTAATAAATAAAACATACCTCATAACTTATATAAAAGGATTCTAAATGTTTAGAAATATAACTGTGTTGCTTGAAGACCAAATGTTTAGTACCAATTTTCTAAATATTGCTACAAACATTGCTAAATTAAGTGATGGTAATCTATCAGGAGTTTATGTTTTACCATTGAGCCGAACAATGCTGAATATGCCAGGAATAGTAGATATTGAATCTTTTCGTAGTAGAGCTCAAGAAGTGCGTGAAAAATTTGAATCCTCTATTAAAATTTCAGGCGTAAAAGGAAGTTGGAATTATTCTGAATGTAGAGATGAAGCTACTGAAGTGGCTCGGCAAGGTCTTTATGCCGATTTAATTATGCTCAGTCTGGCTGATGGTGATTATAAAGCCATAGATAGTATTCTTTTAATAGCAAGTTGCCCGACGCTGATAGTGCCTAAATCTAATACTTCAAGTGGTATTTTTAAACGCATATTAATTGCTTGGAAGAACACTAGAGAGTCTGCACGCGCACTACATGATTCACTTCCACTATTACATGAAGCGGAAGAAGTAAAAATAATAACGTTTTCCGACAACAAACAGGAAAAACAGTTGCTAAATTCTTATCTAACAACACATGGGATAAAGGCTAGGATAGATCAAGAGTCAATAGATAGTGCAGTAACAGAATATGGTTTTCCAATGGAAATTGATAAGGTAATCGGTGATAAAATTATTGCGCTCTCTAAACAAGAGGAATCTGATTTAATCGTCATGGGATGTTTCGGGCATTCACGACTTGGTGATGCTGTTTTAAGTGGTGTAACTCTTCAAATATCAAGAAATGCGGAAATACCTGTACTCATGTCGCATTAGATAGCAAGTTCTATAGTCGCTGTGCTTTACGTCAGGGAATTGCAAAAAAAAGAGTGAATATTCAACCTAAGTGAATGCCCGCTTTTGGCCGAAAGCAGACATTTATAGATTTACTAATTATCCGCGATCGGACTGTGGGCTCATCCCTAACTTCAATACCCACATCATTGAGGCATATCAATACCTTGAATCCCTATCTCCCTTATAAACTAAATAGTGCCGGATTCTTTGTTGGTCTTATAAGAAAATAACAATGTTTCAGATATGGCATTTATAGTCTTTGTCGTTAGGAGTACTCATGTGTTTGAAGTAGTAAGAAATGGTGTCAACAGAATAGATATTGATTTCAGCGGGAAGCTTGGTAGGGATCAGATGGGCGTCGCGCTTGACATGCTATTTAGTAGTGCCACTGATGTCGAGCACGGACGAATGTTATGTCGCATTAATGATTACGATTTTCCTACGCTTGGTGCTATTGGTGTGGAACTTTCACGTCTTCCCGAAGCATTCAGATTTATCAGAAAATTCG
>CAYXVH010000189.1:0-4439 GCA_964468615.1 uncultured Thiotrichales bacterium
TTGAAGAAGGTAAAAAATATATGCTGCTTGCACCGGTTGTACAGAATCGCAAAGGCGAGCATGTGCAACTACTTGGCAAGTTACAAGCAGATGGATTTATTAGAGCACGCATAGATGGCGAAATTTATGAATTGGACGCGCCACCCAAATTAGACCTGCGAAAAAAACATAACATCGAAGTCGTCGTAGACAGATTTAAAATCAAACAAGACTTAAAATCGCGCTTGGCTGAGTCATTTGAAACCGCTCTTAAGCTTGCGGATGATATTGCCATCATTTGCTCTATGGATGATCCTAAAGAAGCTGAACTAGTATTTTCTGCGAAATTTGCATGCCCAAAATGTGGTTACAGTTTAAATGAACTAGAACCAAGGTTATTTTCTTTTAATAATCCTGTCGGCGCTTGCAGTGACTGCGATGGCTTAGGTATCGAAGAATTTTTTGACCCCGACTTAGTTATCGTAAATGAGGACATCAGTCTCGCAGGAGGAGCGATTAGAGGCTGGGACCGGCGCAATGCTTATTATTTTAATTTGATTCAATCGCTCGCAGATCATTATAAATTCGATATCGAGTCACCATATAGTGAGTTAGATGAAGAAACTCAAGAAATACTTCTTTATGGCAGTGAAGATGAAGAGGTGCAGTTTAAATATACAGGTGAAAATGGCAAAACCTATAAACGTAGGCATGCTTTCGAAGGCATCATTCCAAATATGGATCGACGTTTTAATGAAACCGAATCCAGCGCAGTTCGAGAAGAACTTAGCAAATATCTCACCACCCAAACCTGTCAATCCTGCAATGGTGAACGCCTAAATACTGAAGCTAGAAATGTATTGATACAGAAAACTAATCTTCCAACCATTACTTCATGGTCTACAGAAGATGCATTAAAGTTTTTTGGGTCCTTGAAACTTCCAGGGCATCTGGAAAAAGTTGGTGAGAAAGTAATAAATGAAATCAATGAACGACTAAAGTTTTTAGTCAATGTTGGATTAGACTATTTAACACTTGATCGCAGTGCAGACACTTTATCTGGCGGCGAGGCTCAACGTATACGACTGGCTAGCCAGATTGGTTCGGGCTTAGTCGGAGTCACCTATATTCTCGATGAACCTTCCATAGGCTTACACCAGCGCGATAATCAACGTTTAATTGGCACGCTGACCTATCTAAGAGATCTTGGCAATACTGTTATTGTTGTTGAGCATGACCAAGAAGCCATTTGTAGTGCAGACTATGTGTTAGATATTGGCCCTGGTGCAGGTGTACATGGTGGTAAAATTATTGCTCAAGGCACCCCTGCTGAAATTGAGAAAAACTCAGCCTCCCTTACAGGACAGTATCTTTCAGGCAAGAGGAGTATTCCACTTCCTGAGATGCGACTCCCTTTTCAGAAGTCCAAAACTATAAAGATCGTCAAAGCCTCAGGGAATAATTTAAAAAATGTAAACGTTGAATTACCGCTGGGTTTACTGACAGTAATTTCGGGTGTTTCGGGATCAGGAAAATCCACCCTAATCAATGAAACTCTATATAAGTATTGCATGAGGCATTTGCATGGCTCTGGCATTCTTCCCGCAGAATGCAGTGATATCAAAGGCTTAGATCAAATTGATAAAGTGATTGATATTAGCCAAAGTCCGATTGGACGTACTCCGCGTTCCAACCCTGCAACGTATGCCGGCTTATTTACACCCATTCGTGAGATATTCTCTAATACTAAAGAATCACGTTCGCGCGGATATACGCCAGGAAGATTTAGTTTTAATGTCAAAGGAGGACGCTGTGAAGCATGCCAAGGTGACGGTGTTATTAAAGTTGAAATGCATTTCCTACCGGATGTTTATGTGACTTGTGACATTTGTCATGGCAAACGCTATAACCGCGAAACTCTTGATATTCGTTTTAAGGGTAAGAATATTCACGAAATTCTACAAATGACCGTCGAAGATGCAGTAGAATTTTTTGATGCCATACCATTAGTAAAACGCAAATTAGACACATTAATGGATGTAGGACTCTCTTATATAACTCTTGGCCAAAGTGCTACAACACTATCAGGAGGTGAAGCACAACGCGTTAAACTTTCACGTGAACTATCTAAGCGCAGCACTGGCAGCACACTCTATATCTTAGACGAACCGACCACCGGCTTACACTTTTATGACGTTGAACAATTATTAAAAGTACTACATCGCCTTAGAGATCAAGGAAATACTGTCATAGTCATCGAACATAATCTAGATGTAATCAAAACAGCAGACTGGGTGATTGATCTTGGCCCTGAAGGTGGGCATCGTGGAGGCACTATAGTAGCGAAAGGTACACCTGAAGACATTGCTAACCATAAAAATTCATCAACGGGTCAATATCTACAAGAGATTCTTAAATCAAGGCAGAGTAACCGAAAAAAATCTGCTTAAAACATTAACTTCTAACACAATCAAAAAAGCCAGGATATACCTGGCTTTTAAATAATACACAGACTGTTAAAAACTTATTCTTCTATTGGTCTGTCGACGAGTTCTACTATTGCCATTGGAGCTTTATCACCGGTACGAAAACCACATTTAAGAATTCTTGTGTAGCCACCGGGGCGCTCTTTGTATCTTGGACCCAGCTCGGTAAATAACTTACCTACAATCGCTTTATCACGTAGACGTGAAAAAACTAATTGTCTTTTAGCCACACTATCTTCTTTGGCAATCGTAATTATTGGCTCGGCAAAACGGCGCAACTCTTTCGCTTTAGGCAGAGTGGTACGAATCACTTCATGTGAAAATAATGAGGTCGCCATATTGCTCATCATCGCTTTACGATGCGAGCTATTGCGATTAAGTTGTCGACCTGATTTACGATGTCTCACAATACTTACCTATTTTTCTTGGCCTATATTGGCCTATTAAATTATAACTTTACGTTCTTCACGTAAATTTGCTGGCGGCCAGTTTTCAAGACGCATTCCCAAAGACAAGCCATGAGTACCAAGAACATCTTTGATTTCTGTTAAAGACTTTTTACCTAAATTAGGCGTCTTTAATAACTCAACTTCGGTGCGTTGAATTAAATCACCAATGTAATAAATATTTTCAGCTTTCAAACAGTTTGCTGATCGAACCGTTAGCTCAAGATCATCTACTGGACGAACCAAAATTGGATCAATTTCAGTTTCACTCTTTTCTTGCTCAACTTCTTCATCACCTTGCAAATCCACAAATACTGATAGTTGCTGTTGTAATATTCCAGCTGCCTTACGAATAGTCTCTTCTGGATCTACGGTTCCATTCGTTTCTAGATCAACAATAAGCTTATCTAGATTAGTACGCTGTTCAACACGAGCAGTATCAACTGAATATGCAACTTTACGAACAGGACTAAAACTTGCGTCAATTAACAGTGATCCAATTGCACGCTCATCTTCGTTTTTACGTTGAGTTGCAGGCTGGTAACCGCGGCCTTTCGCAATTTTCAGTGTCATGCTTAATGAGCCTTGCTCAGTAATATGAGCAATTACATGGTCTTTGTTGATAATTTCTACATCATGATCGGTCTCAATATCACCTGCAGTAACTACACCAGGACCGGTTTTATTAAGGGTCAACATAGCTTCATTTTTGTTATGCATAACCGCAGCAACGCCTTTGAGATTAAGCAAAACATCCACTACGTCTTCTTGTACGCCCTCGATCGTAGTGTATTCATGCAATACACCATCAATCTGCGCTTCAACTACTGCACATCCTTGAATAGAAGAAAGTAAAATTCTTCGCAGAGCATTACCAAGTGTATGCCCAAATCCACGCTCTAGTGGCTCAAGCACAACTTTCGCATGACACTCATCAGTTACTTGAACATCTACTACTCTAGGCTTTAGTAATTCATTTGTTGCTACCATCGATGAAACCTCTTTAACGCTATTAACTTTTACTTAGAATACAACTCGACTACGAGTGATTCATTGATATCTGGTGGTAAATCACTTCGTTCTGGCACAGATTTAAATGTGCCCTGCATTTTCTTAATATCCACTTCAACCCATTCTGGTAAACCAATTTGGTCTGCAGTATTTAACGCATCTTGGATGCGTAACTGTTTCTTAGCTTTTTCTCGTACCGTGACAACATCACTTGCTGCAACTTGATAGGAAGGAATATTTACCACTACACCGTTAACTTCGATGGCTTTATGGCTGATTAACTGACGGCATTCTGCACGTGTTACACCAAAACCCATTCGATATAAAACATTGTCTAATCTGCATTCTAGTAACGTCAGCAGATTCTCACCTGTAGAGCCTTTAATACCTGAGGCTTTCTTATAATAATTTCTAAATTGCTTCTCTAACACACCATAGATACGACGTAGTTTTTGCTTCTCGCGAAGCTGCACGCCATAGTTTGATGGGCGCCCACGCTTGTCTCCATGCTGACCTC
>CAYXVH010000190.1:0-19409 GCA_964468615.1 uncultured Thiotrichales bacterium
TGACCCTTCTTATCGACTTGGAATGGCAGGGTTAGGTGGTTTTAATGGATTGCAATCAGCAGGTCCAGATGCACCATCACTTCCAAGTTTGATTCTAGGGCTGGGCGAATCGGTGATAGAGTTTGATGGACGGACTACTACATTTTATTACTTAGTACTAAGTACCCTTGTGGTTGTTTATTTAGGGCTGCGCTGGTTGGTCAACTCAAGCTACGGTTATGTGATGATCGGTTGTCGTGAAGACTTGGACCGTACAGAATCCATAGGTTATGACGTTCGCTTAATACAACTAAGTGTCTTTTGTCTTGCGGCGGCTATAGCCGGGCTTTCCGGTGTATTTTACACTTCTTGGGGAACTTTCGTGCATCCCAATTCATTCGGTGTAAGCGCCAATATTCTGCCCGTCATCTGGGTGTCAGTGGGGGGGCGCAAGGATCTCACTGCTGCACTCGTCGGATGTTTGCTGCTTGAGTGGGTCTCGCTGCAATTAGCTTCTAAAGGTTCGTATTCCATGTTGGTTATGGGGGCAATCATGGTGCTTGTGATGCTACTAGCGCCACGTGGGCTGATCTTGCAATTTGGTGAGTGGTTGCAGCGCCTTTGCACACCTAAAGCTAAAACAAATACATATGAAATCATCGACAATCAAGGTGATTCATAATGCTCTCTGAACCCCAAGGCAGTTCCAACATATTAGAGGTTAAAGGCCTTCATAAGGATTACGGAGGAGTAAAAGCCATTAACAATCTGGATCTGAAGATTAGAGAAGGCGAAATTCATTGCATCATCGGGCCGAATGGCGCGGGTAAAAGTACTTTCTTCAAATTGCTTATGGGAATGGAGCGTCCAACGTTCGGGACAGTGCGTTTTAAGAATCACGATATTACTAAATTACATCCCTTCCAGAGGGCCCGTTTGGGATTGGCGGTCAAATTTCAGAATATTCGTGTGTATAACGAATTGACCGTTTTTCAAAACCTGTTTATTCCACTACGTCGTCATCATGCTTTCGATGAAATTCCGGATCGAGTTTCAAGTCTGCTCAAACGGATTCAGCTTGTCGGTACGGAGCACGAACTTGCACAGAACCTCTCTCATGGACAGCGTCAATGGCTGGCCATTGGCATGTCGATGGCGGTAAATCCGATGGTTTTGTTGCTAGACGAACCAGCAGCTGGAATGGGATCTGAAGAGACTCGAGAAACAGCGCAAATTATTCGGGATCTCAATGATCTAGGGGTTACGATAATTGTCATCGAGCATGATATGGCTTTTGTTCGTAGTCTAGATTCATGTACTAGCGTTTTTCACTTAGGCAGCCTTTTCGCTCAAGGATCATATACTGATATTGAAAACAATGAAGATGTCCACAAAATTTATCTAGGGTCAGTCTGACTCTGCTAAAGGAACAAACATTATGTTGTTAAGTGTTTCTGGTCTAACCGCGGGTTACGGGGGCGGTAAAATTCTTCATGATGTGTCTCTATCTGTTGAGGAAGGTGAGATTCTTTCCGTCATCGGTCGTAATGGGGTCGGGAAAACCACTTTGATGAAAACCCTCATCGGGGATGTGAAAACCTCGAATGGAAAGATAGATTTTATGGGTAAGGATGTCACGAAGCTGAGACCAGCCAAACGCGCTCTATCCGGTATTGCATATGTCCCCCAAGGGCGTGGGATTTTTAATCGAATGACTGTTGCGGGTAACCTCAGACTGGGTGAAATGATCGGCGTGGAAAGCAATGGGACTGGCGCTAACTACGATCGGGTTTTCAAACTTTTCCCGATCCTGAAAAAGCGTTTATCACAAAAGGCTGGTACCTTGAGTGGGGGGGAGCAGCAGCAGTTGTCTTTGGCACGTGTGCTTGTTGGTCACCCAGAACTTATTCTGCTAGATGAGCCATCAGAAGGAATCCAGCCCAATATCGTACAACAAATTGGGCAGATCATACGGCATCTTAAAGAACAGGAAGGGCTGACCGTCATTATCGTTGAGCAAAATCTGGAACTAATCCGGTCTGTTGCTGATCGCTGTATCGTGATAAACAAAGGGGTAGTCATTGCGAAGATCCATCCGGATGAACTCGCAGACCCGGCAGTAGCAGCGCGTTATCTGGCCATTTAATAACTGCGAAGTCCCTGTTTGGAAAAATGTTTCCAAAAGCCACAGTAAGATTGCATTCACGGTGTTCCAGTTGCTGCCATAGTGAGATCGATAAATTACTTGCTAATGGGTGTCATAAATACATTAATCTTGTTGTTTTATGAAAGCTTTGGTAGTTTGGATTAAGCATTTCGCGACCCAATTTAGTATAAAAACAAGGGTAAAGAGATGGGAGACCGTAACACTAGAGCGATTAAGCTTGTAAAAAAATCTAATGCTGAAGGTGTGTTGGATATACAGCCTGAGGTCATTAGAAATGAACTTACAAAGATACTATCCAGTTCCTATTTTTCTACCTCGGAACGATTAAAAGGTTTTTTGAGCTATGTTGTAGAAGAAGCTCTAGCTGGCAGAGCGGATAGGTTGAAAGGTTACACTATAGGACTTGCGGTATTTGACAGAGCCGAAGATTTCGATCCACAGTCAGACCCTGCAGTGCGAATTGTCGCGGGTCGATTACGCCAGAACCTTGAACGCTATTACCAGGACGAAGGAAAAGAAGACCGTATTCGCATCAATCTACCAAAGGGTCACTACGTGCCAACCTTCGAGGTAGTACCCTCTGAAAACCGTAAAGTCATTAACTCAAGACAACGTGTTGTCGAACCAGCCGAAGCAGGATATCTGAATTTCAATCGGCCTTCTATCACCGTATTGCCCTTCAAAAACTTATCAAGTGATTTAGAACAGCAGTATTTCGCTGATGGTATTTGCGAAGAAATTATTGTTGGGCTTACGAGATTCCAAGATTACCAAGTGATAACCAATCAATCGGCTACACTTAAAAGTGATCTAGCTGATGACAGCCTGGCAGATGCACCTGAATTAAGCGCTCGCTACATACTCAATGGGCGCATTCGCAGTGACTCACAACGAGTAAGAGTTACGGCCAAGCTGACCGATACGGCTTACGGTTCTCAACTATGGGCGGAAAATTACGATTGCGAGCAGAAAACTTCTAAATTATTTAATACGCAAAGCGACATTTCAACCCGCATTGTAGCTAAAGTGGCGGATAACTTTGGTGCAATTCCACGTTTCCTATCGAACGAGTTTAAAACAACGCAAGCGGTCGAGTCATGCGCCTACAATGCGGTTCTACAATTCAATAACTATGTTTGTTCAATCACACAGGAAACATTTTTAACGACGTATGATGCGATTGAGAAGGGGATTGCAATCGAACCCGATAATGCACAACTCCGAGCAATGCTGGCTGAGCTTCTTGTAGATGAATATCTGTTTGAATTTATAGCAGAAACCAATCCTTTGGAACTGGCGTTAGAAGAGGCATGCAAGGCTGTGGCATTAAATCCTGTTAGTCAGCATGCACACTTTGCCATGGGCAGAGTCTATTGTATGCAACGTAAATATGATTTGTTCTTTGCGCTTACTGAAAAAATTATTGAGTTAAATCCCTCATCGGCATATTTGATCGGTAATACCGGATGGCACATGGCGTTAGCGGGTGAATGGGAGCAGGGAATTAGAATCCTTAACAAAGCGATTGAACTCAACCCATTCTATCCAGCATGGTTTAACGTGGCACTGTTTTTTAATCATTTTAGGAAAAAAGAGTACCAGAAGGCTCTCTCTGTCATTCAGATGAGTAACGTACCGGGTGATTTACGCGCAGGGGTTTTCCGAGCGGCGGCTCTGGCACAGTTAGGACATATAGATGAGGCAGAAAAAACGGCTGCAGAAATTATTAGACATGACCCTAATATCGTCAGGAACACAACATGTTTTCTCGAGCGTCAACACATCGGTGGAGAGTTGTTTGAACGCTTTGTTAAAGGGTTACGCAAAGCGGGCTTAAGTGGTTCGTTCCCCACATCCGAAGGGTCAGCAACATGGTTAGTCGATAAATGGGAGCCCACATTTGATTATTCAGGCACACCGAGCCAAATTGAATATATACCCCTTAGAAAAGCCTCAAAAAGGTGGCATCTTGGTGTCTCTTTCCCACATATCAAAGACCCGTATTGGCTAGCGGCGGCTTACGGCGTTCTTGATCAAGCAAAAATTTTAGGTGTCGACGTTAACTTAGTTGAGGCTGGTGGCTATTTTAACATTGAGGAGCAAGCCCGGCAGATTGAGGACTGCACCAAAGGGGATGTCGACGGTCTTTTGATAGGTGCAGCTTCTTTCGACAAATTCAGACCTCTATTAACAGATGTTGGCAAACGAATGCCCGTTTTTAGCTTGATCAACCCCATTCAGGACGATTTGATCGAGACACTATCTGCAGTCGACTGGGCCCGCATGGGATCTGCTATAGGTTCTTACTTAGCAGGGAAACACCCTGTGGGAACAAAAAGAATCCGAGCGGCATGGCTGCCTGGTCCAGAAACCTTAAGATGGGTTCAAGATTCTGATCGCGATTTTAAGGCGGCTGTTATGAATAGCAGTGTCGAAATTATCACGATAAAATATGGTGACACGGGAAAGGAAGCTCAGCTTGAGCTGATTAAAGAACTTCTTGAAGAACATCGGGATATTGATTGTATTGTCGGGGCCGCCGTAGCAATAGAAGCAGCGATCGAGGAGCTGAAGCGGCGTAATCTGCATGAAGATATAAAACTCTATTCTGATTATCTAACTCCCCGAGTTTATCTTGGGATACTTAACGGGGAAGTCGAAGCAACTGCTATCGATTTTCCGATACTCCAGGCACGCATAGCAGTTGATCAGGCCATCAGAACTTTGGAAGGTCTAACAACACATCGGCATGTCGGACCCGCTGTTTTTGTAATTGATAAGAAAAACATAAAACGATTTCCTGTTGAGCATGCCATGGCTCCGTCCTCTTTTACAGCTGAGCAAATTAACAAAAAGACAGTCCTTGACCATGTCTTTCGATTTGCGGTGATTAACCACCCACCATATCAAATTAATATGGGCCATGAAATAACAGGTATTGATATCGAATTGACCAAGGAAATATTAAAGAGAATCGGATGCAAGGTGGTCTTATTGAGAAGGTCGCTTAAAAGAGCCTTGCAGGAGCTAGAATTTGGATCGGTGGATATTGTTGGCAGCATGTTGAGAACTTCACGCGCAGAAGATTTTGCTTATCAACCAAAACACCACCATAGTGTAATGTTCGAGCTTTTCGTCGTCTCTAAAAAAATGGGTGAGTATTCGACACTGGAAGAGTTTTTTGAAGCGGGAAACAGATTGGCTTTACCTATGAATACCAGTTATGGATGCACCATAGATGACATCATCAGAAAACACCCCCAAAACACTGTTGATTGTGTAAATACTGAGTTAGCTTTTAGGATGTTGGCCAAAAAACGTGTAGAGGGCGTAATTCTTGACCCATCGGTTGCTAAATATCACCTTGAGAGGTTGTTACCGAAAGACGACTGTTTTTCTATGATACGCGCCGCGCCTGTCTACTTGGCCCCACCAAGTAGTTTTTACATGCTGTTTTCAAAACGAAATGTCCCCTCGAGTATCGTGTCGCAATACAATGAAGAATTAAGCCTTATGCAAGAACGGGGTGAATATGAAGAAATCATTCGGTGTTTCAAGGACTAATCACGGCGACATCCAGTTAAACTACGTTAGCGAACTCTAACAAACTCTCGTCACTGTACCTTTTAATCACTGCTAAGTAGGCCACCAAACCACAATGCAGTAAGAGTAAATTTTTATAAAAAAATATAAAGTAGCTAACCGGAGAATATTTTCACTTTACATACAATCATAGGATTTACGAAGGGCCGCTTATGGCTGAAAGCTGACACTCAAATCAGTCGAGTAAAAGAATAGAGTGCACTAACTATTAACCAATAGTTGGACAGTAGCAATTAGGCTAGGGTGCACAAACAATGGGAAGGCTTTTCGTTTTTGCTTTCGGCGAGGCCCAGATAAACCTATCTGTGACTTAGACAAATGCATCTAGTAGATGTGATTCATTTATTACGCTGACATATGAGTAAATCTACACACCACGCTTCAGTATGAATAGTAGGAATGATTTAGAGGAACAAGGTTTTAGAATGTGTAATGTAGTGCTAATCGAGTTAACACTTAGTTTTAGTCATGGTGGCCTTATGTTTAGTCTTGAAAAAGACCTTATTTTACTAAGAATCACAAAATAGCAGAGAACCTGTAGATGACTGTATATAAGCACATACAACTACGCATAATATATATTATGTTAAATTATAGATATACAGCATTTACAACTGCTTATGATATTCATTTCTAGCCTATTCTTAGAATATCTACTAGTCACTCACCATTTATTTGATTATTCGCTACCTACCGTTATTCTAAACCTTAGTCTTTAACAAAATATTGTTAGTGTTCTTTCCATGTTTAAATACTTTGCTCCAAAAGTTTTAAAGCTACTAATTATTATTTCTCTAGTTCTAGCATTTCTAGTGCTTGGTAATTTGTATACATACAAACGCCTAATAGCTGAAAAACCTATCGCACAACTAACATTTACTCCTGTGAGCAATCAAGAATTCGACGCTACACTGAGATTAGGAAATTTCTGTGAAGAAAGTATTTATAGAATTTATGGTGATGAGTGGCGCATCGATTCTCAATTTCTAAAATGGAAATCATGGGCTACCCTGTTTGGTTTAAATGCAATGTATCGAATTGACAGACTATCAGGACGTTATTCTAATATAGAAGATGAGAACACAAAGAATCATAGTGCCCATGAGCTAAAAACCACCTCTACACTAGACTTAGCTAAAGTTGCAGATCGTTATAAAAACAAATTTCCACCTGTAGATACTGTATATGGCAGCTCTGCTTATGAAGACATGAAACCTAATACTTTATATACCGTATCTGTTACACAGTCTGGCATTTTGATACGTGAACATGATCAATCAACTATTACTCAACAAATTGAATGTGACATAGGAAAATCACAATGGAAAGATACCATAGTTGGCCTAGATCAGAAGTTAGTTAGTTTAATTGGATCGTTTAAATAACCTAGTATTTGCCAACCACATCAAAGAACCAACCATCACTTTCATAATCTTGATCCGTTAGATCATCATCAAAGTCCGTAAAGTTATATCCAGCACCTACTTTAAAGTTATTCCCTATATGGCGATACGCGCCAACAAGGATCCATGCTTATCATTGTCTTAAGTTTCGGCTTCTAACCAACGATATTCCATTAACGCATCCCACTTCTTAATGAAGTAATAACGTGATCGTATTACGGCTAGATGTGCACCAGAATCAAACCATTCACCCGAATCACGTGTAAAGCGTACATCGCCTTCACAATGAGCATATTTGGCACCTAATTCCCATCTCTGATTCAGATCATATATACCTTCAAGTGAGAAAATATGACTTCTCTCATCAGTAGTTGAATCTTCTTGCCCACTTGTTCCTAAGTCATATAAGAAGGTGTATTTACCGAACTGCTGGAGAAAAATTTATTTACATTCTAGAACTTATAAACAGCTTGCAGGCTAAGAATATTTACATTTGGATCTTCATATTCACCTACTAAATTACTAGTTCCAGCGCTATTAGCAATAGGTGTTGCTAAATTAATTTCTGCATCATCAACAAGAATGTGTGTGTACCCAACATCTACCTGTAGATGATCGTTTGGATGATAGCTTGCACCAATTGCAAACCAGTTGCGATCTTCGTCAGGAATTCGTGGAGTTCGATCACGATTATTCGTTGGTGATTCATCAAACATATAGCCTGCACGAACTGTCCATTTATCAGAGTAGTAATAGTCCACTCCAATATTTGCTGAATAAACGTTATCCCAATTTAGCTCCAGTTTAGAATCAGGTAGTCCATCCGTTTTAATTACAATTTCTTGAAGTCTATTCCAACGCGTCCATCGAAAACCAAGAGACAAACCCCATTTATTTATTTCTTTATAGATTCCAGCATGTATAGTTTCAGGCAATGTCGCTCTTGCAGAAACATCAGCTGAGTAATTTCTCCCTAATGCGGGTACGCCTGTTATATCGTTTTCATCCCCATCTAACTTATGAGTGATCTTTGATCTATATCCTATTCCGGCACGAAAAGTGGGATCTGGGTGATACATCACACCTACATTCCAACCATAAGACCAATCATCTCCTTTAACTTCGGTGAAACCATCAGGCGCTCCTGGCCCATTAGACAATGCTTGACTTAACGTTGCTTCGGCATACTCCGCAACTAATCCAGCACCTACTGAAAAAAATTTCGATACTTTGTATGCTAGTGACGGATTTATATTTACAGTAAGTAATTCAGATTCTTTAGCTTGATAACGCCCTACCCAATCTCGATCATAGTCAGTCGCAAGACCAAATGGTGCTGTAATCCCAAATCCGTATTTCAATCTATCAGTCAAATCCATGGTGAAATAAAGCTTTGGTACTAAACCGAATGTTGCACCATCATCATTTTCACCAGTATTGGGAATTACAAATGCACCGCCACCAAAGGTAGTTGTGTTTGCACCTTCATCTGCAGAAAATCTTGATTTGCCATCAATCAAATAACCCGATACTTGTATTTGAGTACCTTCTTTTAAAGTTAAACCAGCTGGGTTATAAAAAGTATTAGAAAGATCATCATTGATTACACCAAAACCAGCAAAGGCACGTCCTAGACCAGTTCCACTTTGTTCGCTGATTTGAAAACCAGCACCAAATGCGGTGGATGATATTGTAAATATTAGAAACGCAAAAAGATGTAATTGAGTTGTGTGCAGCAAACGAGATCCTAGTCTCATATACTCCTCCATTTGAATAATTTAAATCTTTATTATTAAATTGATTATTTAGCCAGTTATTCATTGTGGCAAATTAAAACATAGGAATAGTCATATATTTTGTGTTTTATCAATGATTTAGCATTGTAAATCACAATTTTTACACCTAAATAACTATTAAACGTTTCTTATATGCACAAATTGTCCATCATTATTCCAGTACTGAATGAGAGTCTATTTTTTACTAAGCAGCAACTTTACGTAGAGGCCTTATTAAAACAAGGGCATGAAATTATTGTAGTCGATGGAGGCAGTATAGATGATTCTGTTTTGGCAGCCGAAAAGCTCGGTTGCAAATGCATCAATACGAAAGCTTCACGTGGTTATCAATTGCATACCGGCGCCAATGCAAGTGCTCATGACACCCTGGTTTTTCTACACGCAGATACATTATTACCCCTAAATGCTACCAACAGCATAGACAATGCACTTGATAATCAAAAAACAAGTTGGGGTAGATTTAATGTTGCATTTACTAACAAAAAGCTCATATTTAAAATTATCGCATGGTTTATGAACAAACGCAGTTGCATTACCGGCATTGTAACTGGTGATCACACGTTATTTATAAAACGTAAAACTTATTTTGACAGTGGTGGATTTGCTGACATACCAATCATGGAAGACATTGAGATATGCAAACGATTAAAAAAATATTCTAGACCATTGTGCCTTATGGATACTGTTATGACTTCGAGCAGAAAATGGGAACAACAAGGGATTATAAAAACGATCTTTTTAATGTGGAGACTTCGAATACGTTATTACTTTGGTGCTCATGCAGAAAAACTGGCTAAAGAATATTATTCATAAATGCATAAAGAAAATATTATTATATGCTTTTGCAAACACCCTGAACCTGGATTAGTAAAATCTAGGCTGGCCAAAGACATCGGCAATGAACACGCAGCAGAAATCTATAAACTATTATTAGATGAAACCTTAAAATCTATTTCTAATCTTGAAGCCAAAGTTTATTTATACTGTTATCCAAATGTAGATCATCCAATTCTTCAGCAATATAAAAACAAATATGGGCTTACTTTGAAAAAGCAATGTGACGGCAACTTAGGTATGAAAATGTTTCACGCTATAACTAATCATTTAAATGGAAATAGCAATGTAGTACTGGTTGGCTCAGACTGCCTTGAAATAAATGCTAGCTATATTCAAAAAGCATTTGAATCACTGAATTCAGGATATGAAATTGTATTAGGTCCTGCAATTGATGGCGGCTATGCATTAATCGGTGCTAACAATATTAATGTATCGATTTTCCAAGATATTGCTTGGAGTACAAATGAAGTTTTAAAGCAGACTGAAGAAAAAATAAATGGATTAAATTGGAAGTATAGTTGCCTTAATAAAGTAAGAGATTTAGATACCTTAGGAGATTTCCAATACTTTTCTACACACAATGATTATCAGAATTTCTTCAAGCGCTTAAGTTCACTGATGCACTAACTCGCAATAGCGATATTCTCAAATTCTGCAACAGACTTTACTGCCGCATTAATCACCTCTAAGCCAGCACCTTTGGCGTATATATGCTCACTTAAATAACGGCGCCAAGCTCTCGCGCCTGGCAAACCGTTAAACAATCCAAATATATGCTGCGCAAGTATTTTTAGCGGAATTCCGTTGTCTAATTCTGACTGCATATAAATTTTGTATTGATCTAGCACCTCAAATCGCGACAATGAATTAATCGTTGTATTGAAAACTACTTCATCGATATCAGACAAAAAATATGGATTGTCATACGCTTCTCTTCCAACCATCACTCCATCAAGCTCATTTAAATGGCTTAATATTTCTGTTTTATTCTTCAATCCACCATTCAGAATGAATGTTAACTCTGGATAGTCTTGTTTGAGCTGATAAACGTATTCGTAATGTAGTGGAGGAACCGTTCTATTTTGTCTTGGACTCAGTCCGGATAGATGTGCTTTTCGCGCATGCACAATGATTGTTTTACAACCCGCTAACGCTATTTTCTCAACAAACTGCTGCAGAAATTCATAACTATCTTGACTATCCACACCAATTCTAGTTTTAACTGTGATTGCTATATTTGTAGCTTCTTGCATAGCTTTAATACAATTTGAAACAATTTCTGGCTCCAACATTAAACATGCACCAAACTTACCTGCTTGCACTCTGTCGCTTGGGCAACCAACATTTATATTTACTTCATTAAACTTATATTGTTCTGCTAGTTCTGCACACTTTGTCATCTCCGATGGATTACTACCACCAAGCTGTAATGCAACTGGATTTTCCCCTTCATGCAATCTAAGCCATCGATCTCGGTCACCGTAAATTAGCGCACCTGTGGTTATCATTTCGGTGTAAAGCAAACAATGTTTAGATAGAAGACGTGCCAAATAGCGAAAGTGTCTATCCGTGCAATGCAGCATAGGTGCTACAGAAAACTTGTGGGAATCATTCATGTCACTGTTGGGTTGTATAACGTTTTTGTAAAAATTCAACTATCGCACGCAATCCCATCGCCTCCCCTCCTTTTGGGCGCCCTGCTCTGGCACGCATGTTATACGCCATAACATCAATGTGAATCCATTTTGTTTCCGCAGGAACAAATTCTTTTAAATATAATGCTGCGGTTATCGCCCCACCATAACCACTAGCAGCACTATTAACGATATCAGCTATATCGCTGTTCAACATATAACGATAAGACTGATGTAATGGAAGTTGCCAAATTGGATCATTGACTGCCTCAGAGGCTTGCATTAAATCTACCGCTGAAGAATCATCGTTGGTGAAAAATGCTGGCACTTCAGTGCCGAGTGCTACTCTAGCAGCACCCGTTAAAGTTGCAAAATCAATCAACAGATCAGGTTTGTTCTCTATTGCTTTCGTGATTGCATCACAAAGTATCAATCTTCCTTCTGCATCGGTATTGTCTATTTCAATAGTCTTACCACTTCTTGAAGTGAGTACATCACCTGGTCTAAATGCATTTCCTGAGATAGCGTTCTCTACTGCAGGAATCAACACCTGCAATTGGATTGGTAGTTTTAGTCGCATAATCGCTAAAGCGATTCCTGCAACATGGGCTGCGCCACCCATATCTTTTTTCATTTGTCGCATACCTTGTGCAGACTTAATATCTAAACCACCGCTATCGAATGAGACACCCTTGCCTATTAAACTAACTCTAGGGTGCTTTGGGTTGCCCCAGTTAAATTCTATTAATCGCGGCTCATGTACACTCGCACGACCTACTGCGTGAATAACAGGATAATTTTCAGTAATTAAATTACCCCCTATGCATTCGGATATTTTTAAATTAAATTCTTGTGCGATAGATTCACATTCTTTCGATATGTGTAGCGGCATCATATCTGAGGCAGGAGCGTTCACCATATCGCGTACCACTGCCACCGCTTGAATGATTGCGGTTAATTGATTCTTATCTACTTTTTCATCTATATGCAACTTACAAATATTCTCTTTGGTCTTTTTGTATTCTGTATATTGATACGCACCCAAACCCCAGCCTAAATAGAGTTGTTCATTTCCTTTATGTGATGAATCAATATAATACTTGCCAGCAGGAAGTTGTTTAGCACATAGCCCTAAACACCAAGTTAAATTCTCAATTTCCGCAATTACTAAAACCTTTTCCAAACCTCCTTGCATATTTGGTATGCGTAACACATTGCTTGTCTTTGCTTTGAATTGAGAAGCTTCAATCCAATTTTGCAGATATTTAGATTGATTTTTCTTCCAAGTTGAAAATTCCGACTTAAGTACGACATTAATCGGAATACTGTTAGTATCTTTATCCGTGTAAAAATATTGCATTAAATCCGTATTAGACATTAGCTTCCTTTTGCTTTTCGACTACTCATAAAATTATGACTGAAAATGCTCTTAGTATTGATGGACTAGGTAAAGTTTATAAGAATAAGGTGGTTGCCTTAGATAATATAGATCTAAATGTGAGAATGGGCGACTTCTTCGCTTTATTAGGCCCAAATGGCGCTGGCAAATCTACATTAATAGGTATTTTAACATCCTTAATCAATAAAACCGCTGGCAAGGTTCAGATCATGGGATACGATATTGATACGCAATTTTCCCAAGCTAAAAGTCAGATCGGCTTAGTCCCTCAAGAATTCAATTTTAATAGTTTTGAGCCTTTGATAGAAATTATTAAAAGCCAAGCAGGCTACTATGGCTTAGATCGAAAAACGGCGATCGATGCCACTGAAGATTGCCTTGATAAGTTAGGATTGTGGGAAAAACGTAAAAGTACACCTCGAGAACTCTCTGGGGGTATGAAGCGCAGACTGATGATTGCACGCGCGCTGGTGCACGACCCAAAATTACTTATTCTAGATGAACCTACCGCGGGGGTAGATATAGAGATACGCCGCTCAATGTGGAAGCTTTTGAGGCAAATCAATAGCGAAGGAAAAACTATAATATTAACTACGCACTATCTAGAAGAAGCAGAAAATCTTTGCAAAAACATTGCGATCATAGATCACGGAAAAATAATCGTCGATGCAAGCATGCGTAATTTGCTTGAAAAAATAAACGAAGAAAGTTTTATTCTCTACCTACAACATCCATTAACGAACCAACCTAAGTTAGAAAAATATCAATTTGAAATAATTGATGAAAAAACACTCGAAATAACATTGACCAATCATAAAACTTTATATGAGTTATTTAGCATATTAAATGGACAAGGCATCACAATATTAAGTATCAGAAATAAATCTAACCGGCTTGAAGAATTATTTCTGAAGCTCACCAACAATCAAAACAATTAATTTCCTATGCCTTTCACTGAACAATTAATTGCGTTACGCACTATCGTAATTAAAGAAATTAGACGTTTCTTGAGGATATGGGTTCAGACTATTTTCCCATCTGCTATTACTATGACTTTGTATTTCATCATCATGGGGAAATTCATAGGCTCACAAATTAATGATATCAGCGGCTATTCATATATTGAATTTATCGCGCCTGGTTTAATCATGATGAGCATCATTACAAATTCATATGCCAATTCAGTCTCTTCATTTTATAGTGCTAAATTTCAACGCCATATTGAAGAGATGCTGATCTCGCCAATGCCAAACTACATTATCATCATTGGCTTCATGCTCGGCGGCATTGCTAGAGGTGTAATCGTAGGTGTAACGGTCACTATCGTGGCATTATTCTTTACACGTTTACAGATTCTTAACATAGGCTTAGTAGTTGTAACGGCAATACTCACTTCATCGCTTTTTTCTTTAGCCGGAATTATCAATGGTATATTTGCAAACAGCTTTGATGATATTTCAATTATCCCAACCTTTGTGCTTACTCCACTCACTTATCTGGGAGGAGTATTCTTTAGCATAGGAATGTTGCCAAACTTCTGGCAAACCGTATCACTTGCTAACCCGATTCTATATATGGTCAACAGCTTTCGACTCGGAATACTTGGAATTACGGACGTTAACCTAACAACATCCATGCTTGTGATGGTAGGTTTTTTTATTGTTTTGTTTTCGATGTGCCTTTACTTGCTCAATAAAGGCATAGGGATAAGAAGCTAATCCATCTACTTATTTGCAGCAACAGGCCCACTAATTAGTGTGTTTTCAACCGAAACGATTGTGTCAGTAGCAGTATTAGTAGCATTAGGCATATCTAACACTGGATCATGTATATATTCATCAGCATCTTTTTGAAACATTAGCTTATATGGACCAAATGAAATCTCGTCGCCATCTTTTAAAACGCACTTATGAATTCGTTTTCCATTCACAAACGACCCATTGGTGCTCCTAATATCTTCAATAAAGTAGTTGTTTTGAAACCTAATAATCTTTGCGTGGTGACCACTTACCATTTCATCTGATAAACGAATATTGTTAGTGCCAATTCTACCCAGTGTTGTTATATCTTCTTTCAATACATATTCGTGCATATCGCTTTCATGCATTAGGTCAATTAATTTTGCTGTAGAACCATAATCGACTGCGTTAATGGGTTTATTCTTAAGCGCCTTAATACCTGCTCGCTCATGGTATGGGGCCCACTGCAATTCATTAACCGCTTCTTCAACAATTTTTGCAGTAACGGTTTTTTTGTTTTCTACAAATGCACATATCAATGCAGTATCACAAAGCGAATTAATTAATCTTGGTATACCACCTGTATATCGATAGATAATCGGTATGGTTTCTTCTTTAATAATCTTCGGAAAAGTACCAGACTTGTTTTTATCAAGCCCTGCTACATGTAGTCTATGATCTATATAGCTAGTTATGTCATCTTCTTCGAGCGCTTTCAAGTGAAACCTAAAACGAATTCTTTGGGAAAGCTGCTCCATTCCAGGCGCATCGAGAAGATGTTTAAGTTCAGGCTGACCCACTAAAATCAAATTTAAAATTCTATCTTCGTCAGTTTCCATACCCGTTAACATGCGAAGTTCTTCGAGCACACGCTTGCTTAGATTCTGCGCTTCATCAACAATTAAAATAACCTGCCTGCCTTCTGCATATTGCTCAAGCAAATAGTTATTCAACATACTAATAAGTTCTACTTTCCCTGCATGGAATGGATTCAAACCGAGTTCATGCAATATTGCTTGGAAAAATTCAATTTCGTTTAACTGAGTTTGATAAATGCGTGCGATCTGTACACTTTCATCAACACTTCGAAGCAACTGTTGTATAAGTGTAGTTTTACCCGAACCTATTTCACCCGTGATTACTACAAAACCATCACGATTCCATACAGTGTATTCCATATAAGACTTGGCACGGTTATGCGCTTTACTTAAATAAAGAAAGTCAGCATCTGGTGTCAGCTGAAAAGGTTGCCGCTCAAGTCCAAAGTGTTGTAAATACATCCTATATATATGATCTCAAAAAGTAGTGAAAATTCCGTAAATCTCTAATTTAGATACAATTTATTACATATATTAAATTACAAATTATAAGGCTAATAAGCAACACGCTTAGGGATGTATTTCACAAAACACCCTGTATATATACGCCAACCTGAGGGATAAATGATGACTTTAGATCTAGTTCACGGTTAAGCGATATAAATAAGCGGTAAAGTTACTGTTAGCTAGCTAATTATTTGTATTTTCAAAGTATAATATCATGGAAAATCAAGCAGAAGAAAAGCCAAATAACCGAGTCAATGCAGGCCGTGGCATTGTAGAAACCGAGAACACGGATTCAAATAAAAATACCACCCTAAATCAGGAAGATAATAACGATTGCACTAATGATAACGACCGTCCAGATGACCGCGCACGTAAAGCTGGATATTAAATACTGTTAGCTATTCATGCCGCAAGGCGCTGAACATTCATTTTCATACCGTATTTTGGTCGCATTGTTGTAGCGGCATGTTTCTCAACTTTATGCCCTTCACATAAGGTCAAGTTGTAACGCTGTGCGATGAGCGCGACAACTAATTTGCTTTGCATCAACGCCATATAAGATCCAATGCAATTACGGTGTCCAGCAGCAAAGGGGATATATGCGAAGCGAGATCGACCCACCGTGCGTTGCTTATCGAATCGGCTTGGATCAAATGTATGAGGATCATCCCAATATTCAGGTAAGCGATGAGTAACATAGGATGAAATAATCACTGTCATATCTTTAGGCACTCGATAGCCACCTATTTCATGGTCTTCAAGGGCCACGCGCGAAAATGAATGCACGGAAGAATACAAACGTAACGATTCTTTAATAACCTTTTCAGTGTAATCAAGTTTACTAAGCAACTCTGCTGTAGGTGCTTGTAAGCCAATAACTTGTTTAACCTCATCATAGATATTCTGTTTTACTTCAGGATACTTATCGATTACATACAAGCTCCAACACAGAGAGGTTGCTGTAGTTTCAAAAGCGGTAACGAATAGAGTAAGCAACTGATCACGCAAACTGCGTCTGTTACTTTTTATATATTTTTTAATTGCTGAATTTTCGTTTACACCTTCCGGCAGCAAGTGCTTTAAAAATCCAATATCATCTTCATAAATGTTCGGATAGTCATCCAATAAGCTATACACACACTTATTTAAATCCGCTAAGGCTTTTCTAAAGTTAATTGCTTTTTTAAGGTTTTTTGGCTGCAACAATGTCGATCTTAGATCTGTCATTTCTGGCCAGTTCATACGAATCTGGTTATAGATGTTAAATATTGTCTGTGCACGCGATTTAAAACCTTCCCCCATCACCCATACACCAGCTAACAACTGAGTCAGTAAATTAAACTGGTATTCAAGCTCAACAGGCTTATCTTCTTTCGCATTGGAAACCCAAGTATCAAGAAAGTCTGCTGCTAAAGTAGTGATCCAATCCACTTGTTTATCGAGCGATTTAGCGGTGAACTTAGGTTGTGCATTTGAGCGTTGATATTTCCATACATCACCTTCACTCAATAACATACCCTCACCTATCACCATACGAACTTGTTTATAGCGAGTGTTCTTTTTGTACTTGTCATAATTGTCGACAAGAACTTCTTTAATTAATTTGGGCTCGGAAACTAGGTATGAGTAATACGCACCCATATTTACACGCGCAATACCACCGTATTCAAGTGCCACATGTTCAAGAAATTCCATTGGGTTAGCGCGCATTTCAGGCAAACAGCCTAATTTGCCCTTTCCTTCCGGACCTGGCGGAAAATTATGATTCGACATTAGTAATTTTCAAATAACGGTAAGTTTATCATTGCCGGCAACTGTTGTTGTCACAAATGCCATAAATAATCAGCGAATGGTCTGAAATGCGAAACCCATTTTTCTGCGCGATTTCTTTTTGCTTTGTTTCTATCGCCTCATCCAAAAACTCCACGATCTTTCCACATTTAACGCAAATTAGATGATCGTGGTGTTTGCCACTTTCTAGTTCAAATACAGCTTGCCCGGTTTCAAAGTGATGTCGTATCACCAAACCTGCACCTTCGAACTGTGTCAGCACTCTATAAATGGTAGCTAGGCCAATTTCATCACCAGTATCTAGTAATACTTTATAAATATCCTCAGCACTCATATGCTTCTTATTAGAACTCTCAAGGATTTCTAATATTTTCATTCTAGGTAAAGTAACCTTTAATCCTGCACGCTTAAGATCCTGATTTTCCACTTTATTAATTATTCGTTTTAGTTATTTATCGTAATAGTTCTTTTTCTTAAAATATTCTAACTTTCTCATTAAGCTTTTAGCTGCTTGTTCATAGGTATGCTTCAAATTAGAAAAACAATAACCACGCAGCCAAGCTTCTAATTCATCAATAGTCTTCTTATTTACAATGCTATACGTGTCTTCGAAATAGTAATTATGTGAAGTAATGTATCCAGAAAGCCAAGCTCGGTAATATGACTTACCTACTTCGTCTGCATCAACGAAGCTACGGCAAGAATCTTTGCCTGCGCCTGAGATTAAATATCGTCCTGCCATATCCGCAGCATTAACCGTGTTGGCCATTACAGATAAAAACAGCAGACTTATCATAACGTGTTGCGCAACTTGTTTGCGAATATGTTTCAAATTCATTGGAGAAAATCGATTAGTGACACACAAGAATTAGTGTACCCAGTAAAAACAAAACCCGCCACGATGGGCGGGTTGATAGATGCCTTTCTTTGCGATCCAACTTTAGCGTTTATACGTTTTAATTGATGACCCAACTAGAGGAGAAAGGGCTGCTAAATGTATTTACGCAAGGCTTATTGATGGTTTCAGAAGATATTTTTATAGTTATTGCTCCTTCTGTATTCTCGATTATCGCCTCTCAACGCAATGAGATTTGAACCACCAGTCGCTAAATTACCACAGCTTAACCAAAAGAGGTACATTAAATATGATGTTAAATGTATTGATGTTTATATGTTTTTAGGTTTAAGTGATTAAAAAATCATATAAAACAAAGAGATATAATATGTAATTAACTTTAAATAATATAAATATATATTATACTATTGAATTTAAAAAGTATTCTAAGCTAGAAAATTCAGAAACCTTATGACATACACCTCGAATAAGGCTTACTTGCTTAAGAAAATGATTTAAAGTTTATTCGCACCTTTTAAACGTGACTCCCAGGGAATTTCCGGTCCCGATGCTCCTGCCAAAAGATTACGATCATTTGGCACATGCTTAGCAAACTGCACAATCGCTGTGGCAAGCTGTTGCAACCTTTCTAATGCACCTTCATCCACTAACACGTTATCGTTATAGTGCTCAGGTGTTAGATACACCCCACCAGGAAGCGCATGTGCATGGAAAAAACCTAACAAAGGTTTAATTTCATGCCAATTCCAGGCAAACCATGCCTCAAACTATCTAGCTGTGAATTGTCGCCTTCCTAAGGATAAAGAAAAAACTCTTAAAGAGATTGATGAAGCTCTTAAGGGAGATCGAACCTTAAGGCCAGAATATCTTCGTGCCCTCT
>CAYXVH010000191.1:0-12968 GCA_964468615.1 uncultured Thiotrichales bacterium
CAGCAAATATAGCGTACAAGTACTTTTAAAATTAGACAGATCTAGAGTTTATTTAAAAAATTCACTGATTCGAATAATTTTATGCATAGTAATAATTAAAAGAATAAGGTAAGGAGAAGGTTATGCAATTATCTAAAAGTCTTGTTGCTGAGTTTATCGGTACATTTTGGTTGGTTCTCGGCGGTTGTGGTAGTGCAGTACTCGCTGCGACATTTATTTCAAACGGTGCAATGATTGGTGAAGGGACGAATTTTCCATTGGGTATCGGGTTAGTTGGTGTTTCACTTGCATTTGGTTTAACCGTTGTAACTATGGCATATGCAATTGGACACATTTCTGGTTGTCATTTAAATCCAGCTGTATCGTTTGGCCTAATGGCGGCAGGTCGTTTCCCAGCAAGTCAATTAGTGCCATATATTATTGTTCAGGTTCTTGGCGCGATAGCAGCAGCAATTATTTTGTACATCATTGCAAGTGGCGACGGAAGTTATGGTGGATTAGCTTCCAATGGTTATGCGGCACATTCTCCAGGAGGTTATAGCATGATGTCCGCACTAGTATGTGAAGTTGTGATGACTTTCATTTTCTTAATGGTCATTATTGGAGCAACAGATAGACGTGCTCCTGCAGGCTTTGCTCCCATTGCAATTGGTCTTTGTCTTACACTTATTCACTTGATATCCATTCCAGTTACTAATACTTCTGTGAATCCAGCAAGAAGTACAGGTCCAGCATTATTAGAAATGTTTACCGGTATTCAAAATGCTGCTGTTAGCCAATTATGGCTATTCTGGCTTGCACCAATTGTTGGTGCAGTGCTTGCAGGTGTTGTATACAAGTCAGTATTTGAGACTGCTGAAAGTTAATTTAAGTATTTTCAATAGTAAAAAGGGCGCTTTTGGCGCCCTTTTTTATGTCTGCTATGATTAAGATTCATTCGATAAGGATAAGAGATGAAGATCAGCAATGGAATTTTAATTACAGCGATTCTCTTGATAAGCACTGCATGCTTGCATGATGAAAATCGATCAAAGCCTGATAAGGTTGCTGCACTTGAAAAGTCTACCATAAATGCAGAAGAGGTTTTAATCAGACAGCAAAATGTCTATGAAGAGGCCGCTGCAGATCCGCAGCAATTTAAGGCAGGTCTAAAAGAAAATTGCCCACATTATGGAAGTGCGTTACTTACTACTGCGGAAACCATTCAGCTTGGAACTAGGGTATTTAATGCTGGTGGCGTAAGCCTTACGAAACGCATTTATGAGGGCACTGTCTATAAGTTATTGTTTCAAATTAAAGATGATTGTATGAGTTTGAGTGACGCATTACAGGTAGGTTTAGCTAATGCAGCTGAATCTGAAGATCACCACGATCAAGCTTGGGCGTTACGGAATGCACTAGATCTAATTATGGGCGGGCCACCAACAAAGCCACCTGGTGCGTAGTAATTATTGATTTATTTATGCTTAACGGAAGATATAAAACAAAATATCTAATAACACTGCTTCTAGTGTTTTCTTCCCTGTCTTTTGCGGGCGAAAATATCATTACTGATAAAGAGAGTTTTGCCCAAGAGTATGCTCAATTAGGGTTGTTGTTAGAGAAAATTCAAGATAAACACACTGCAAGGCTTTATAAACCTCAAATTATAAAAGAGCTGGATAGAATCAAATCGAGTGTTGGCGAACAAAGTGATTTTGAAGCGTTAGCTCCTTTAGAAAAGAAACTGTTTGTAAGTAAATTTCAAAATAACAATCTTCACTGTGGGTATGTGACTAAGGTAGCCAATGAGCGCAACCGATTATTACTCAATAAAGAAGCAAAAAACGAATTAGGTGGATTGTTAGATCAACTATTGCAGTAACTCAGCTGGTAGTTAATTATACTGACCATTCTATGTCGCTATCACTTGTGTCATTATTAATGTGCAAATGTTTTATGCATGTTATTTCTAAAAATTGTCTAAATACCAAAATATTATTTTAAAACTTTTTTCTATTTCAGTAATCCTATTATCATTATCAGGATGTGTAGTACTTCTGCTAAATGGCCATCTTAGTTTTAATCACTATGAAGCTAAAAGTGAGACCTTTAAATGCAAGTTGCCAGGAGGTGCTTTAAGTTCGCGGCTAGATGTGACTGATCGCAGTAATGCTATTGGTGAAACAGTGACGTTTAGTTTGGATTTGGGTCTCTTATGGCGCATAGATCATTTACTTATCGGCAAACATAAGCTTGCCATGTTGGAAAATTCACCAAATAGTGCAGAAAATAGAAGGTTGCAGCTCGATCAAGCAAAAGAGAACTATATTGCAAATTATCTTGCTCAGAATACTGATCTTGTAGAAGTTAAATGGGAACAATTTACTGCTGTGAATGATGTTGAAGTGTTACTGGTAAATACTTATATCCAGTGGGATGATAAAGAAGAAATAAGAGAGTTGCTATTTTCTATAGATGGTGATTATTTGAATATACTTCACTATGCACAAAACATATCAAGTGAACTGCAAACGATCACTTCAGGGGTAACAGGATTGTATAAGAGTTGTAGCTTCTAGACAATTATGAGCCTATTTCAGGCAATAGTGTTGTTATTTTTGATGATGGACCCTATTGGGAACTTGCCTATATTTAATTCAATATTAAAAGATAGAACTGCAAATGAGCGTGTAAAAATAATACTTCGAGAACTGATATTTGCGTATTTGTTGCTGCTTGGATTCTTGGTATTAGGAGATTACATTCAGTCTTATCTAAGCTTAAGAGTCTCTACATTACATATTGCGGGCGGAATAATTCTTTTGTTGGTGGCTTTGGGTATGGTTTTTCCAGGTATTGGGATGAAGACTGTAGATACAGGTGACGAACCATTTTTCGTGCCTTTAGCAATGCCATTAATTGCGGGTCCTGCTACGATCGCAATAATTCTCATATTAGGTAGCAGTCAACCAACAGATTCGCTGACATGGGTGATTGCACTATCTACAGCCTGGTTAGTTACAGCGTTGATTTTGGTCCCATCTCCATGGATTTTTAAATTAATAGATGAAAAAATCGCGAGAATCTTGGAAAGGCTAATGGGCATGATATTAATCATGCTAGCGGTACAAATGTTTTTAAATGGTGTTGAGTTATATATCGATACAAATTTCAGTGCTAAATAATATATCTAGTTAATTAATTTGCACTTACGGTACGTGTGCGTGCCCATTGTCTTAATTTTTCTACTTTTTCTGCCATCACTACCGATAAAGGCTTAGTATTAAGCAATTCTTCTAATAACTGTATTTGTTTCATTGGAGAGCCTTCTGCATGAGCTGCATAGAGTGCTGAGACCACCGCTTGCTCAATTTCAGCCCCTGAAAACCCGTCACTAATTTGTGCAAGTCTGTCCAAATCAAACTTATCTGCTGGAACATCGCGCTTGTTTAAATGAATACGGAATATTTCTTGTCTTGTTTCACAGTCGGGTAGGTCTACGAAAAAGATTTCATCAAGTCTACCTTTGCGAATTAATTCAGGCGGTAAAGCTTCAATATTGTTTGCAGTGATGGCTAAAAATACTGGATGAGAACGTTCCGCCATCCAAGTGAGTATGGTGCCTAATACACGGTCACTGGTGCCAGTGGTGTCGTCACCAGAGCTAATGCCTTTTTCAATTTCATCAATCCACAAAACGCAGGGAGACATGGTTTCCGCTGTTTTAATCGCATCACGAAGATTTTTTTCAGTCTCACCAATAAATTTATTAAACAAACTCCCCATATCTAAATGCAATAAAGGCAGACCCCATACGCCTGCAATCGCTTTAGCGGTTAAACTTTTACCACTGCCTTGAACGCCAATGAGCAGTACACCTTTTGGTCGATCCAATCCCTTAGGTGGATTTTCAGAAATAAAAATTTCTTTACGGTGACTTAGCCATTTTTTTAATTTTTTCATCCCGGCAACATCTGAAAACTTTGTAGTGTCATATTCAAATGACAAGCCATTGTCTTTGCTTAGCAGGCGGTACTTGGCGGCCATAATTTCTGGTAAGTCCGATGCCGTTAGTGCGCCATCTTCAGCAATAGCACTACGTGCAAGTCGTCGCACATCTTGTTCAGGTAAGCCAGTTAAATTGCGTGCTAGTAGTTCGACCACTTCATTGTCTTGAATTACATGTTTAGACTTATTTTTTCCTTGCCAGCGAATGGCTTCTTGAATAACGATGTTAGAAAGCTCTTTAGTGGTGGGTAGGCGTAACTCAAAATGCGCAACAAACTTTTCTAGTTCTGCAGGTATTTTTAAATTGTGGCTTACAAATACTAGCGTATTGGGTTTTTCGTCATATTGCAGAGCAATTTCTTTAATGGTGCGGACATTAAACGGATCTTCTATATAAGGGTGGAAATCCATAAATAAGTAGATTCCAGAATTAGACCCACTCCTAATATGACGCAGTGCTTCTAGTGGTTCTTTATTGAAGGCTTGTGGGCGCATGTCTTGCAAATCAATTCTTTGCAGGCCTTCCGTTACTGCCCATTTATAAAGCGGACTCGGAGACTCAACCACTAATTGAGTAAATAATTTCAGCACCTGTGCTTCATCATGGGTTTCGATGACCACAATCGGTGTTTTGGATTTAATTAAGACCTTGAGGTCGTTCAACCCATACATGTATGAGTGCCCAAATTCAGGTAGGAAATATTGTTATACATTCAGTACCTTTTAGCATCGATTTCAATATTTATGCAAGAATTTGCATGCTCAAGTGTGCGATAAGATTGATTATCCGTGATGACCATAGTGGCTGGGTAGTTTAAGGGTAGGATAATAGTGTGTGCTTGTTTACCAGTTGGTTTTATATCATCAAGGTATTTAATCCCTTTGGTATATATTGAATTATTTGAAATGCTATAACTTTGCTTATACATGGAAGATATAAATAATATAGAATTACGAGAAATTCGTATCAACCCTATTGTCCCGACAGAATCAGTGCTGGTGTCTACCGCGCGTGGATTACGTCCCCGCAAGGAAGAAAAACCACTGTCTCTGAGTACCGAGTCTAGGGTTGAAAAGTGCCCATTCTGCAAAGGCAATGAAGATAAAACACCACCGACTATCGCAAGTTGGCCGCCCCAAAAAGATGGGCTAGAAGATGCGTGGAATATACGAATTGTCGAAAATTTGTTCCCAGTACTAAGCGATCGACAGATTTCACAAAATTTAAGCTTCGGCTTACAACATGTTATCGATGGCTATGGCCGTCATGAAGTCGTTATCGACCATGACAACCATTCCATTCATGTAGATCATATGTCGCAGCAACATTTACATGCGTTATTTATAACCTATCGTGATCGAATGCAAGTTTTGTATGACAGTGACTCGCGTATTAAATATGTTCTAGTGTTTAAAAACTTTGGACCGGCAGCGGGTGCGAGTATTGCTCACACACATAGTCAAATTGTTGCCATGCCAGTTGTTCCAGAAAATGTGTCTACAGAGCTACAGCATTCCTATGCGCATTATAAAAAATATAATCAAAATATTTTTTCCCACTTAGTGGATGAAGCACTTACGTTTGAAGCGACGATTTACGATCGTGAATCGGGAGAAGTACGACGTAAAATAGATGTAGGGCAGTATGTAATCGAAAAAACCAAACGTTTTATTGCTATCAAGCCTTTTGCCAGTCGTTTTGAATGGGAAGTGCAAATATTCCCACTATTCTCACAAGCTGATTATTTGGAGTGTAGCGACGAAGACCTAGAAGATTTTGCTGGGCTGCTTAAACGTACGATGTTGCGACTCAATAAAGTCATCGGTGGTGTGCAATACAATTATTTTTTGCATTCTATTCCACATGGTAATGAATTTAAAAAACACAATGCTAGCTATCAATGGCACTTAGAAATATGTCCGCGCACCAGCATTCCAACTGGTTTTGAACTGGGCTCAGGTTTGTCTGTGAGCACGGTCAGTCCTGAAGATGCCGCTAAAAAATTGCGAGAAGTTTCTATTAACTAGTCAGTTAAAATCTTAGTTCAAATTGCGGTGCCGCTTCTGGACTTTTGATTCCCTTACCTACACCTTTCGAGCTAGAGCTAAATGGATCGAGCTGCGGGTTTGCTTCGTAGATAGATTTTGCGCCCCAACGCACTTCTCTTTTTTGCTTGGGCTTGGGCTTGCGCCATTCATTTTCTTCTGTTTCAGGTTTACGCATACTTTCTTCACGACTAAAAATAGTATCTACATTCAAGTTATTAAAATCATCCGGAAGATCCAATTGTGAATTTGGGTCTGCTATTACAATAGAAGATATTAGTAAAAGTAACGCAAATGTATACGTATACTCTCGTGGTAGCTTGCCAAAATAGTAGAGTTGTGGAAGCAACGCTTAATCCTTTTTCCACTCTAAAGACTCAAACCAATATTTATGTTTGGCGGGCAACCATCCTTCTGCATCCCTAGCAGTGATCCATGCATTTAAATAGTTTAAAAATTCTTGCTCCCCTTTATTAACGGCCATCCCAGTTCTGTAACTGAGTAACGGCTTACTAAGAGGTGTATCGATTTGATCCGGATATTTCATGGCTAATAATTGTGGCACCGGTGACGACTCTACTAATGCGTGTATTTCACCTTTAAGCACTGCGTTAATTGCATCTTCGCTTTTTACAAAAGGCTTTATTATTGCCTTGCTAAATACTTGCCCAGCAAGTTGCTCTGAAACCGTGTTTGAAACAGCGCCAATCGTCACTTTTGGATTGTTTAATTCATCAA
The DNA here is from genome assembly GCA_964468615.1 of uncultured Thiotrichales bacterium. GTDB lineage: Bacteria > Pseudomonadota > Gammaproteobacteria > UBA4575 > UBA4575 > JABDMD01. The sequence continues at coordinate 6,775 of CAYXVH010000191.1, forward strand.
GTGCTTGCATGTCCTTAGTTTGTGCAATGCATGCTGCGAGACTAATGCCGGAACTTGCATAGGGATTAGAGAAGTTTAGACGAAGCGCACGTTCTGGAGTGATCGCCATACCAGCGATGATGATATCGATTTCTTTCGATTCTAATGCATCAATTAAATTCTCCCATTCAACTACTTTAAACTCTGCTTTTGCCCCCAAATCTTTCGCTAGCTGCTTAGCGATTTGAATTTCAAAGCCATCTAATTCACCATCTTTATTTTTTATTACCCATGGCTCAAATAATGAAACACCTACGCGTATAGTCCCGGTTTTGAGTGCTTTCTCAAGTGTGCTTGCCTGTGAGGCTCCCGCCAGACTTACTAATAAAGCAATGATTGCGAAATGAAAAAAATGTTTTATCTGTTTCATACTGATGATAAATCCTAGGTATGTCTTTGGTTACAAAATTATATTTTTGAGTAAGTTACAAATAGATTACTTATAAGCAACATTATTACAATTTTTTATTCTAGTTATTAGTTTGTAATTGTATCAGTTTAAGTATAAATGCAACACATTTTATATGGTGATAGAAAGTTTTATCTTCGTTAGAATATTGGTATCTATTTATTTATGTGAATCGTAATGTTGATTAAGGTGCTACATGAAAACAATCAAAGCAATAGCGTTTTCCTGCATGGTTTTATTAACGCTTACAGCGGGAAAATGTTTCTTTGTAAGCAGTTTTGATAGTAGCGATGACGACGACGATGATGAAGGTCTTATCATCGTAGTCGCTAATGCGGAAACGACGAACAGTGAAGTCGCACAATCCCTAAACCAAACTTTTGCGATTGCAGAAATTGCGAGTCAATCTGCACAATACGTTAATGATATTTATTTATCAGATCCATTAAGCATCTCCTGTGATAACGCAGAAGGTGTTATCAGGCTTATGGTTAATGATGAAGATCATTCCAATAGAATATCTATAGGAGATGATTTATTTCTTAGCTATACGAATTGTAATGTAAATAATGTGATTGCAAATGGTGAATTAGAAATAACGCTATTAAATGCAAAAGGAATTGACATCGGTCATTTTGATAGCGGAACAGATTGGTCGTGTGATTTGAGTGTAAATGCAACATCTTTTCAAGTTAGTGCAAACAATAATACATTTAATGTAAGTGGCGATTTGGAAATCGCTTTGCAGTTCAATGCTACTAGCGCGATACTGAAATCCAAGATCGTGAATAACTCATTAGCATTAGAATCTGAATTTCAGCGCGTCTTATCAGAAATGGAAATTTCACAAACTGTCAATTTAGCAGTGGTGCCTGCTAGCTATATATTTAATATTGAATCCTTAGAGCTGGCTAGTGACAAACTAAACGGGAAGGTTCGTGCTGAAACAAATTTAAATCATTTCTCGGGAGAGGAGTTAATGAAGTTAGGCGAATATTTTATTGATCTGCATTCGCCTATAAATGGAATGCTTTATATTCAAGGGGAAAACTCTAATGCGGAGCTGCTACTTACTCCAGGTGAGCAAGTTGCCATTGGTGTAGACTTTGACGGTGATTCAATTTTGGATGCCGAAATATACACAACTTGGTCGGAAATTATGTAGTTGTGATTTCAGCTAGTAGTTAATCAAATAGCATTTAACCAATCTCGTGCATTAGTCTCTTGCCCTAAATCAAAATATTCGATATCCACTGGTCGAAAACCTTTCCCAGTAAACGCAAATACCAAATCTCTCCACTTTTCATCTCCCACAATCGCAATCTTATCTATATACGAATCGTTTCGATCTGCAAATGACCAATCCCCCCAACCTTCAGCTTTTTCCCACCCCTCAAAATTTTCAGTTATAACGAGAATTTTTATTTGTCCAACCTTTTTTATAAGCTCCTCACATTTGCGCTGTGCATCTTCAAATATTAGTTTCTTAAGCTCTCCTGAAATTCGAAACACCGCGACATCATTATTCTCAATTTCAAATTCAATAGACATTCATAACACCTAATATTAAACAAAAATATAATTGGTGATTATTGGGTTTTCTAAAATATGGATAATGCTTCTGTGCTTGAAATTTCTTTAACGCTTAGAAGTTATGGTTATTGCTATTTGCTGATTTCAAGTTGACGGTATTCTAACCATAGATTCCGTGTCCAATAATATTCAAATGGCGAGCCCATTTCATAATAACGAAACCCAATATTGGCACGTGTGTCGATAGCGTTGACTATACCTAGCGCAAATTGTTCTTCACTCTTTATATCCACCAACCAAGGTACAGGTTCATATACAGGATGAAAAATTCGATCGATAATATTCGAAGGGGCATCGCGAAGTGTACTGGGGCCCAGTATGGGCAAAACAAAATAAGGTCCAGGCCCTGCGCCCCAGTGACCTAATGTTTGACCAAAATCCTCATTTTGATATGCAAGACCAAAGCTGGTCGCAGGATCCATCAGTCCACCAATTCCAATGGTGCTATTGACCACAAGCCGGCCAAAAGTGCGGCCAAACTGAGTAGGCTTAGCTTGCAATAATGTATTGGCAAGATTACCAAACTCACCTAAGTTTCTGAAAAAATTGTGAACGCCGGTGCGTGCAAACCCTGGCACAACAGTTTTGTATGCACTAACCGTAGGAATGAAAATGTAGCGATCGAACTTAGCGTTAAAATTATACATCCAATGATTATAGCCTTCCCATGGATCGTAAAAATCTTTAACCGCCACTTCATCGCCCTCTGGCAATACATCTGCTAACGTTCTTTTTGCAGGTTCATCTCCAACATGAGGTTGCGAGGCACACGCTCCAATTATCAGCACAAATAGAATTAAAGGTATTTGAAAAAATGATCTAGCTTTCATTATTTTGATACCAATTATTTAATTTTTAAAAAACTCGACCATGTGATTGACATTATCTTTATAAGCCACATTGCCAAGATGTCCTCCACGAGGATAGACCTTAGCCCGATCACCGAATACATCCTTTAACCAATCCATTTCTCCTGGTGCCAGGATAATGTCATCAGCGTTGTGCATCAGGCCAATCTTTTTGCTGTTACGTAAATAATCTTCGATTGGATATAAGCTTGCGCGCTGCACAAGCTTTTCAAATGTTACGCTTGAATCACGACCTTGGTAAAAAGGCAGCATGAGCCCTTGCGCGTACTCCATAAATCCGGTGCGATGTGAAACTACAAAGTAGTCGGTAACGTCGGCACTCACTTTTGCAGTCGTACCTTTAGGGACAATATACCCTGACTGTGACATTACATCCGCGGTAACCATCAAAGATGCAGCGCTGATGCGAAAGGCAGTGCCAATAAGTCCTTCAAGATCTTGTTCATTTGGTTCTTGATCTCTATATGCTTCGAATAGAAAATCCGGAGTTAGCTCTAGTTGGCCAGCCTTTGATTCATCAAAACGTTTTGTAAGCGCACTCCATATTTTGCGCCAAAATACCTCAAACTCCTTGCCCGTTTTAAAGTTGTTATCGAGATAGTCGTCTAGAATATTTACCGAACTAAATAAACTTACGGGCGTATTGATAACTAGTGCTTTTTTAAAATTAAAAAATTTCTGCTGCTCATCAATGTGAGCCAAATAAGCAGCTTGTGCACCTCCAAGGCTGTATCCGGTTACATAAAATTCAGAAACTTCAATTCGACTTTTTAATTGTGTTGACCATGCCAGTTTCATCACGTTGTATAAATCATGAGAATCTTCATCTAACAAACCTGGAACAGAGGAGTTTGAAGCCGCAATGATAAAGCTCATATAGGTTGGAGATGGCAACATAACTACATGAAATCCGGCGTTGTAAAATGCGCTGGACAAGGTTGTCATTTTAGAGCCGGTGTAATTACCACCGGTGCCGGCGATAACAAATATTAGCGGGGCTTTTTGTTTTTGCCGCAGCAGGCCATAGGTGATTTTATCGTTATACCAAAAATACTTTGGCGTCACTCGGTCTTTGTAGACTTTGAGCTTAAATTGTTTAACTTTCCCAGGTTTACCTAATTCCGCTCGGTACTCCTTAGGAGTGCCAATGATGGTGGCGGCTACTGGGTCTTCAATGGGATAGGCATAGCCACTGTCTGCCGATCCTACTGAACCAAATAGCATAAAGGCTAAGACTGTAATGAGTAATCTAGCCATAGCAGCTGTTGCATTAAGACGAATCATTGAAATCATATTTATCTTATTTTTAGAAATATATTGATACATGTGCTCTGATTCAATATTCACATACAATATTAATTACAGAATATTTCCAACATATTAAAGTAAGTGTAAAAATATTTCTATCCATTTCTAGTCAATATGACCAACAATTTCTTGCGCGAACTGTGCAAGGGTGTCATTTAATGCCGCTACGCGAGCGGAGTAACTCGTATCACTTGCGCTTGCATTAAATTCTGAGTCAATTTCTTTCGCTATTGATTGATCGCTTGAATTTATTAATTGCCAATGCACAGCCAATAGCGCATCTCCGTTTGCATTATTTTCAAATTTGATTACTTTTGCGCTGATTCGATAAGTAAACTCTATATTAGAAGACCATGGATAACTGTGTATCAAATGTGAACCTGTTATAGCTTTAATGTTTTCTGCAAGTGTGCGTGTAAACATTCCTTCCATAGGCTCTGCCCAGCGATCAAACTCTGCCAGTTGCAGTTCGGCAGATTCTGTTTTCGTCACAATCTGCGGGCGATCAATATAACCAGGTATGGTAATAGGGCCGACCCCCATTCGAAGATTGCTAAGTTTCTTAGTAGCAATGTTTTCAATTTGTGAATCCAGCACATAAAAATGCGAAGGGTTTGATTTGCCGCCAATCGAACAAGCTGAGGCAAATAGCATGAGCAATATCGCAGCTAGTGTGTAGCCTAAGTTGCACACGTTTTTTACTACCGTAGTCACATTATATTTAGTTTTCATTTTCATATGGATTATTGTGAAGCTGGTTTACCCGAAAGGAAAGACTCAGGATGGCGTTCTAAGTACTCAATAAAAACACGAAAAGAACGAGCTGCATCGGTAAATTCAGTTAGTGCTACTGTTAAGTCATAGCGAACGCCTTCGTCTTTTATGGTATTTCGAATTTCGTTAAATGTTTTTTGAATGTCTATTACAGCAATTTGGATTTCTTCCATCGTCTTGCCAAAGTCACCCGCTATTGGATCTACTTGTTGATCTATGTTGTGCACAAATTTTTGTACATCTGCCACCGTTGCATCTAGTTTTTCGATAGAATTACGCAAGGTTGTCGTAAGCTGCTGTGTATCTGTTGAGTTAACCAATTTATCAATTCCCTTTACGATGTTGGCCAAGTCTGGTGAATTCACAAATCGTTCGATGCCAGCGATTGATTTCCTCAATTCATCTAAGAGTTCATCTACAGGAACATCTTTAAGTTTTGCGAAAAAATTTCTAAAGTTTTCAAGGACAAGTTGAATTTCGTTACGGACAGTGGGAATTTCTGGATATTTATCGTCGTGGGCTCGAAAAACGGGCCTGGTATTAGGATGGTAATCTAAATCTACGAGTAACTGGCCAGTAACAAAGCTTTCCTGTTGTAATTGCGCACGTAGACCTTTTTCAATAAGTTGATCAAATAGCTTATCAGTCTCAGACTTTGTGTGCATTTGACCGGCAACGGTTCGAATTGCGCCTTCTTCCAACTCAATAATTACTGGCGAGTCAAATTCTAAGGTCGATTCATTAAAACGCACAAATAATTCGCGAACCTGACCAACACGCACACCACGAAAGGTTACATTTGCGCCTGCTCGTAATCCGGCTAATGATCCATCAAAATAGGTTACATAAACCTGTTGATCACGAAAGATCTTACCGCCACCGATTAAAATGAGAGAAAGCACAATTAATGCAATGGCGCCAATAATAAATGCGCCGATTATCGTAGGGTTTGCTTTTTTACTCATTTATTTTTAATTGTTCAGCTTATTTAATTCAGGTGGTTGGGCTTCACCTCGTAGTAAAAAATTCCGCACCACAAAATTGTCACTATGATCTCGTAAATACTTCGGATCTGCATTTGCAAGCATGGTTTTTGTTTCGGGATCTAAAAATACCGAATTATTTGCAATGGCAAAAATGCTAGCAAGTTCGTGTGTAACAACGACTACGGTTGCCCCCAAGCTATCACGTATTTCAAGGAT
>CAYXVH010000192.1:0-5781 GCA_964468615.1 uncultured Thiotrichales bacterium
ACCGCGAAATTCGCATAAGAGACTTTTGCGTGATTGTTACTACAAGTTGAGATTCACGGTGCCACTTCGTCACTAAGAAGAACCTGAAAGCCTGCAGAAATAGGCTATTGTTTCTAAAGTTTTGTATCTCTTACAAGAGTCAAGACTGGTTGGCGGTGGTTGGAGTCTGCAGCGAACCATACTCTCTTATATATATGTATAATTTCCCTGTTAAACAGCTAATTTACAGGGAAACTTTATAACTTAGCTTTAGTAAAACTACCCTACTCCGAAATTATAACGAACTTCCAAACACTTAGATCAATGCAGTTCGAGTCTGACTATTAAATAACAGGGAAATATCAGGGAATTCAAAATCTCTTGTAGAATTGATTTTTAAACTGTCTTAACTACCAATTCACCATGCACACGAGTTAGAGAGCGAGTCATGCGCCGATTCAAATCGATGCAGCATGCGCAACGTTTCTTGGGCGCTCATACAGCTGTATACAATTTGTTTAATCTTGGCCGCCATTTAGTACCCGCTAAGAATTACCGAATATTTCGAGACAACACCTTTGCGTCTTGGAAATGTGCAGTAGCGTTATAGAAAATGTTTCATCCGAAATTCACTGATGTAAAATAGTTAACTTGTCAGTACCATTTGATATGTTGCGAATTAAAACTTTTCATTACCGCTGACACCTAGATTGTTTATCTTAGTCTTCCCTAATATTTTTAATAATAAATTACGACATGCCCTTAAAATTGGATAAAGAATGGCAGAGAGTGATTTTGATTTGAATATCCAATAATTTATACGATTAAAAATACCTGAGCTGCTACTTATTAAAGCTAAGGTATGAATAGCATCTGAACCATAGTAAATTTGTCCTCCCATCTTTAGAACCATTCCTTGATCAATATCTAATCCCCTCTCTGTTATTTCATCAAGAACCTTACTGTTTTCGCGCGCATCAACAATCTTTAAATCACCAACATCTTCACGAATACGAATAACCTGACAGTAGTTGTTACAAGCAGGACATTCTTTATCATATACAAGTAATATTTCTTCTCGACTCATGATTTAATTTTAAGTCATATAACATCTTTATAGATGGCATTTTTAATACGTAACAAAAACTACCCCCAGGTTTTATACTCCTAGGTTTGTAAACTATGTGCACTAATGATAGGTGTTGTTAAGCCAGCCAGCAAGTTAGTGAATGGTTTTTAATATGCGTCGCCTTTTTAAGCAATTACTTGCATCGAGAATTATTGGTGTCGAGGATCGAATATATACAGCCCTGTTATCTACAATGACTTGTGTGAGTAATTAATCTATAGAATAGAAATCCATAATTATCTACAAAAATAATTCGGGTTTATTAATTCTGAAAAAAGTAAGTATCCGCTTACGAGCCAAAGTGGCCGTTCAATCTGTAATGGCTATATTTTTAGAAAACCAATCTACAGCTTCCTGATCCAAGTCAGCCCACATTCAGCTAACAGATCTTCGATATCTCGATGACTAACATGGAATCGGTAATAGAGTCAGACGGCGTATTGAATAATTTCAGAAAGTAATTGGTAGTGTATATAGATGCTTATTAATTTATTCATCCAAGAATTGTCGTCCAGATGCACTTAACTTGTCAGTACCGCGCGAGATCATGTTCTTTAATGCTTTGTAAGATTAGTTACAACAAAATCCTACAGCTTCATAATTAACTCTGCCCAGGGTATTTCACGATAAAATAAGACCAACACAAATGCCCCTAGGTACATAAATAAAGCGATTACTCGATCGGGCCTACATTGTGCAATTCCCATCGCAAGTAGAAGCCAACCAAACCCTTCGACCGTAGCTACTGCATAAGTAATAACGCAAAAAAATATGAGAAGACCATCCCTAACTTTTGAAAACCCCCGCTCGATAGGCCAAATAAATGCGATTGCAATTATTGCATTGATGATGATATTCCAATATGAAGCGATACTCGCAACTAGATTAAATCTTGCCGATGGTTGAATCGATGAGTTCAAGTTTGCTACGGTGTTGTAGACCGATGGTTCAATTAGATCTCGCAACCCTTTAATATCTTCTTTTGACAATCCACCCACTAACTGCGTAAATCCTTCAAATCTAGAATCAGTAATCATCATAACTTGAAAAAATTGACCGTCTGCATAATCTGGAGAAAAAACCAATTTCCAAAAAGTAGCAAATAAAAAAACGAGACCAATCATCAAGCGGCCGTTCAGTGCCAAACATTCTTGCGTGTGATTAACCTTTAAGGCAATAAAAATTGCCAGACACCAATAACAAAGAAGATAGGCATGATTGTCCGCCAAAGGCCAATCAAGTAATACTCGACTCGCCGTTAATATAGTAAGAAAAAACCATAAAATTGGATTACGGAGTTGATTTGCAAAAACAAGGCCTAACAGCGCTAGCGATATAGTAATAGGCCGAACTATAAAATCTCCAACCGGAACAAGTAAGAACGTTGCAAGTGTAAGTCGTAAACTTAAATTAACGGTGTTTTGTAACGCAATGAAATTCATCAATTGCAATTGCCTAAATCAGATGTTGTTGATCTGCATTTCAAATTCGCGAAATAAAGAGACAGTTGGAACTAATGTTTCTTTATCGAACTGAATAGTCCACACCTCAACAATGACGCTTAGAAGAATTCCTTCATCGGCAGTTGGGATACTTACAAGCTTACGTGCTAACGAACTAAAATTATTAGTTGTAGGTAAGGTAAGAGTCTTCAGAACACTCTCGTTCAGATGACCAGGTACATCTAACTCTCGTCTAATACCTGGGCGAGTGACATACGCACGCAAAATGCGGTTGCCCCCTGCATCCGTTGTTGAAAACATTCCGAAACCACCACCTGACCAAGCGCTTAGACCTGCTGAATAGTGAAGCCAAATCTGATTACAGGCGACCAAAACAAGCAGTGAAATCGGGAGATACTGAAGCAGCATTTTGCTTAGTACGCATTTTTCACGCATCGGTGTTGCGATAACTCGAAGAGACAGCCTACATTTCTGTATCAATAACCAATCTAGTAACCAGCAGGTGCATTCACCACCACGTATGTCACACTGCTCCCCTGATAATAGGGTTGGTACCAAGCCCCATCACAGGAATAATAGGTAATATTACCAACCTTCACTATTGTGCGATTGCATGTAAGAGCGTTCCATGATGCAACGGTTAGTGTCGTACCCACGACAATTCGAGCAGTGCGCCGGCCTCGATAACGATCTTCGGCCCACTCTCTGCGTTCTGAATGAATATCTTGTCGGTGTTCAACTCGGTCTGATTTTACCTCTCTGCGATCTGAACCAATATCTTTTCGAGTGTCGCGTTTTTCGCTGCTAGGACGAGTCGTCGATGAACGATTAGACGGACGACTACCTCTCATGGATCCACCGGCCGCGGGACCGCTACGTGCAACATTACCACCGCCTCCACCACGACCCCTCGCATCAATTTCCATGGCAAGAAATATGGTGGTCAGAAATATACACATTCCTACTAGCCAGTGATTCTTGTAGAGATAGGTCATCATTGTTCTTCTCCCATCTGAGCTTCACTAGTTATTATGGGTGCGAACTCAATTTTATGTGCGTCTTTGGGTGGCTTAAAAGTAAATAGGGATTTAGAAATCTGTGGTGACAAATTCCATTCGATAAACTGGGCCTTGAATTGAGGCTTATCGATCTCATTTCTATAGGTAATTACAATACGACGAGGTAAAGGCTGATCGCCCTTCTCAATCCAGATCTGAATATCAACCTCATCATTTTGAATGACAAGATGTTCACAAAGAACTTGCGCAATTGTAGCTTCACCAACCGTATGCGCTGTAATAACTTTATCTGTGATGATGTTCGGAAAATTATCATAGAATAATTCAGCCAAAGGTAATGTCATTTGCAAATCATTAGTAAAATAATCGATCGCGTCATTTAAACTTCCAGATTTAGAAACAACTGCATAGACATTATCGTTTGGATCGGCCACTGAAATTTCTTTACCATCAATATTGACGATTCGCTTTTCTCCACCTCTGCGTGTTACTTCTATGCGTGCATGATTGGGCCGCTGAACAGTAATATTATGCCTGGCACCAAACTCTAACTTAAATCCGGAATCCTGAACTACATCGTAGCCAGACTCCATTATGAAAGAAAACTGTTTTGTATTGGATAAAAACTGGGCAAATTTCTGGAGAGTAGCCATAGCATTTACACCTACTTGCGACGTCTCGTCATCTATGTCAGATGTTTCTGCAGACGCCGAAAGCCCAATCACCATCCAACTCAGCATGGCTAAATGGAGAATATATCTACAAAAGGTTTGTTTATTTATCATTATCTTTCTCCGCCTTATCTCACATGCTAATTGTATAAGAAGTGCTGCAACCAGATATTAAAATAGAATAGCAGCTATTTATTAGAATTCGTACTTCAGTGTCCCACCTAAAAACAACCCCCAGTTTTTATCAAACTCACCTTTAGCGCGAACGCCTTGTGAAGTTTGATCTATTTTACCTTCACCAAAATATACAAAACTGGCACTTAATGCGTAATCAAATCCTTGTTCATTATCGTGAATCATTGCACCAGAGATTCTAATTTGTTCATCGAACGGTAAATCGAACGTTCGATCACTGTCACTGACAGGTGAACTGTCATAGCTGGTGCCCAGTAAAAATAGATTTTCACCAGATTTATAGCCCATGCCAACACCGGCTCGCCAGGTGTCCTTGAAATCTCGATCAAGTTCTGTAACGGTAGTAATACCACCGCTGCCAGAAATCTCAAAAGTATTCTGACTAAACGCGGACCAATCTTCCCAGTCTGCTTGTAAAAATATTGTTATATTGTCTGATGCTTCATATCTTAAACCCACCTCGATGAGCTGCGGATTATCCCACCCTGCTTCCACTCTACCTGAGGGCGTAACAGGTGGGGCTACTAAACCGTTTATTTCAAAATCTCCACTCAGCTCGATCTCTGCTTCACTTCGATACACCATACCGAACAGTGTGTTGTCGTTTAATTGATACTGCATGCCAAAAAAGAACTGGTGCCCCCAGTCATCTGCATCCTCAATTTTTGCTTGGCCATCGGGCAACGCACCTGGTTGATTGATGGCAATGTCCATTTCAAAAAGCGTATATAAAATGGAAACGCCTGCACCAATAGACAAGTCATCATTTACCTGGTAACCAAAGGATGGGCTTATGCCAAGGCCTGTTAAGACCGCTTCCTGTGTTGAATATCGACCGACAAAATCATCGCCGTAATCCACACCGCCCCCTAATGGGGCTACGATGGAGAATCCTAAGCGAGCCCTATCTGAAATGGGTTTTACCGCAAAAAAACTTGGGATAATGGCAGCATTACCTGCATTACCTCCATCACTCCCACCCGCCGTTGCAATGTCGGAATCAAAACGTATATTGGGAAGTAATACTTGCGAGCCTATAAGTATTGTATCTTCTGCAATGCCTGTCATTCCAGCAGGATTACCAAACGCAGCTTCTGGAGCAAAATTATTAGTCGTTCTAGCGGTGCCTGCCGTGCCAATACTGGAGGGCGTTCCTAACTCTTGTAGGTAAAAGCCTGCCGCAAAAAGCAAAGGACTGTAGGACAGAATCCCAACAATTAATATTGTTTTTGAAACTTGAGAGATTAACCGTATACGATTCATAATTTGCATTATTATTTTATCAATCAATACGCGTATTATTTTTCAGGCCTTTGATCTTACAT
>CAYXVH010000193.1:0-3519 GCA_964468615.1 uncultured Thiotrichales bacterium
CTCCTAGGAACAATGAGCAACAACTATGATGTTACGCAAACCCCTTAAAACATAGTAAAAAAAGGAGTTTATAGGTTCTGAGTGTTTCTGTTTGTTTCTTGTTGTTTATGCCCTAATCCCCCTCCTAAGGGGAAGGTCGTAGGTTCGACTCCTACTCGGGGCACCATCTATCCTAATTCACTACGCCCTATAATTATCAAAAGTTAATTATAGTAAAACCAAACTGTGAACAATCGTAATTTCAATCACCTAACAATGCTTGTGGCATGCAGAGTGTGCTATTAATAAACCATTGATTTAACTCAGCTAATCACACACAAACCATGAGTGAAACAAATAGTCACAACCATTCCGCCTTGCCGATGGTTATCTCGTTCGCGGATAGATTAAATTCATTCACGCGCACGACACTTAATAAAGAATTGGATAGCCATGGGTTGAAATTCAATCAATGGCGACTCATTCATGCAATTTCCTCTAAGTCTATTTTTACTCCTGCAAAACTGGCCGATGAATTAATGATTGAACGTGCCACGGTTAGTCGTTATCTAGATCAACTTGAAGACAAGGAATGCATTCAGCGCTCACATAACCGTTTTGACCGAAGAGTCGTAGATATCGAACTCACTCCCAATGGTGAAAAAATTGCCCAGTTTGGTATCGATCTAATGAACAAGGCTTATAAAAGTGTACTTACCGATCTCTCCGCCGCTGAAAACAAAAATTTTGTTACCTTAATTAAAAAACTTTCTGAGAATATCCCCGCCCCTAGAGAGCAAGTGAGCCCATAAGCAACTTTGCAAATTCGTAAAATGAGATCTGACACAGTTCTAGCGATTAATCCAAGATTGAATTGATCGTGCAACCTTACACCCCTTCACTAGACATTACCTTTAAATTTATAAGGATAATTTGCGTGTAATTTACACGTCTTGATACAAAACAATATTTAGATTTGTGCAATTTTGTTTGCGAATTTATGGCTATCAAGCAATACTTACAAAGGGTCGAGAAATGCTAATTTCTCGCTGTTGTAAAACTATAAAAACATATTACTAACCATGACTGACCAACGTACAAATCATTGTACTCTTTGCATGTTGATACCTTTTATTTTGGGTATTGCTGGCTTGACCGCATTATATTGGTACACCAAAGATAGCAAAGCAGAATACTTTGAAAACGACTTGAGTATTAGAAGTAATCAGCTACTAAAAGATCGTCAAGTTGGCGGCGCAGTGGTTAACGTAGATGGACGTGACGCAACGCTAACAGGAACTGTAGTAAGCGTAAGTCGCTCCCAGGAAATCGAACAAATTGTTGCAGCTTTGCCCGGCATACGTTTAGTCGACAATCAGCTTAGGATTTCACAAGCAAAAATTATTGAAGCTGCACCAGAACCTGAAATAGCAACGGCTCCCGAACAAATACCAGAGCCGGAACCTGAACCTGTTCCGGAAATAGCGCTCGCACCTGAACCTGAGGCTCAAGCGGAGGTTGTCGAAGAGTTACTTCAAACACTGGATCTATCAGGTATTACTTTCTTATTTGGCAGCGATGAAATTACCCCGCAAGGCAAATTAATTCTGGATGAAGTAATTAATATATTAGCTGAACACACTGAATTCGATGTGGTCATTGGAGGCCACACCGATAACGTTGGCGACGACAATTTAAATTTAGAATTGAGCCGGCAACGCGCTCAATCTGTTTTAAACTATCTTGCCAGCACCGACATTCAAACCGAACGCCTTGCCGCAGCAGGTTTTGGTGAATCACAACCGATTGCAGATAACGACACCAAAGAAGGCCGTTCACTAAATAGGCGCATTGAATTTACTGTACGCCGTAAATAATAATCCCAAAGAAAATAAATCCTTAAGAGAATAAATAACGAGACCATAACTATGAGCTATTTACTAAATGAATTATTACTTTATTTACTAGCAGCAGCTGTAATTGGTGCAGCGATAGGATGGTTTATGCGCCGTTGTACTTGCAACCGTGATTTAAATGAATTGCGCAGCAACCTAGAATCTAAAATTAATACTCAGGCAACTGAATTAGAGACCACAAAAAAACAAGCGGTTAGCTACAAAAATCAATTTGGTGACGTACAATCAAAATTCGATCGCCAAACTGGTGATTTAATGTTAATGACCTCTCGCTGGCAAACCACATTAAAAAAAGCAAAGCAGCTACCTGCCCATCAAACTTGGATTAAAAATCTTCAACAAAAGTATCAACAAACACTCAGCGAACGAAATGATTTTGAAAATTTAGCTTGCCAATATGTAGATATGCACGCAGATGCTAACCAAAAAATCAAACGTCTAAATAAGCGAGTTACTGATCAAGAGTCTTATAAATTCAGACTCGATGACATGCTTGGCAAAGTGCAAAGCCTCAACGACAAAGTCACTAGTTCAGAAAATGATGTTCGCGGATTGTATGGCATGATCGGACAGGTACAAAGCAAGTGGAGAAGGGATCGAGTGGATACTGCTCGCATGCGCGAAATACATCCTATGCTAGAGCAACAAGCCAGTAGCGCTAAAGCAGAGTTACATGCATTTAAAAACAAATCACAAACAGAAATAACAGCTGTTCAAAAACAGCGCAATAACGATTTGGCCGAGCAAAATGCTCGCAGCCAAGCTGAACTACAAAACTTGAAAAAACGCATCGGCGAACTAACTCCGCTAGAGGCGCCAAGCAACGACAATACATTTAATCGCTTCATGGACAAAGTTCGACTTGTTGGAACCAGTAAAAATAATGTTTTGGGTCGCACCTATAAACAAATTAATGAAATAAAGCTTGAAACTAGCGAAAAAGAACGTGTATTCGTAGATACTTGCGAGGAAAAAGATGCGGTAATAGATGATCTTCGTGAACAAGTACGTACCGCGGAAAATCGAGCACTTGCATCAAGCGCTGCTGCAGTTCAAGAATACAAAGGAAAACTCGCAACCCTTGAAAGCGAAATTCAAACATCACGACTTGATCAGTCAATGTTGCGTGAGCATGAACACACAATTGAAGCCCTTAAAAGCAAAATAAATACGAAACCCATCCCAACATCAAAGCCAACTCGTTCAAATCCTGCTGCGAAAAAGGAATCGAAAGCATCTAAACCAACGACAAAACCCGCTGCAGGACTAAAAGCCCCTGCCAAAGGTCTAAATATTGCCGCCGCAAAAGTGAAAGATGATCTTCAAGTCGTAAAGGGCATAGGCCCGGTAATGGAGGGCAAACTCAACGAGTTTGGCGTGTATTCATATGAACAATTAGGGCGTTTGAAAGCTGCTGATATAGAAACCTTGGCGACCACTCTTGGAAGCTTTCCTGGCCGTATTGATCGAGACAAATGGGTGAGCCAATCTAAAAAGCTGTTTAAACAGAAGTATGGCCAAAAAATTGATTAGATAAATCGATTAATAAAATAAATTAATCGTATTTAGATTTAAGCTCAGGATTCAGCTTGTCCTGATAAAACGTAACGGCATCAGGGCTTAC
>CAYXVH010000194.1:0-5314 GCA_964468615.1 uncultured Thiotrichales bacterium
TATACGGCACCCCCACACTCATTATGCATGGTGACACACTGTGCACTGACGACATCGCGTATCAAAAATATCGCGCCAAAGCTCGCAATCCTTGGATACAAAAACCATTGCTGATGTTAAGCGTTCAACGGCGTTTAAAAATTGCAGACGGTTTACGCAACAAAAGTAAATCGGACACACAAGAGAAACCTGAAGACATTATGGATGTAAATCAACTCACCGTTGAAAAAGTTATGCAGAAACATAATGTTAATCATCTAATTCACGGCCATACTCACCGTCCTGCAGAACATGAATTCAATTTGAACGGTAATTCATACAGAAGAGTTGTACTTGGAGACTGGTACGAACATGGCAGTGTTCTACGCTGTACACCAGATACGATGAAACTGGAAACGATCGACACGTAAATATCCGCTTTCGGCCCAAATCGTGATTACAGGGGTGTGCGAATAAGAGGTGCGTCTAGGATTATGCATCTAAATTAACTATAAAATTATTTAATAGATTTCTAAAATAAAGAAAATAGCCGTAAAATAATAGCCGTAAAATAGGCATATGACGGATCTCATACAAAATGGTTCCAGTATTTACCAATTGGTTTATGTAAGTACTGCAACCATTCTACTGGAACTTAATGATATTCACGCTATAGAAAGGGTCGCTATTATTAACAATGAAAAAGCAGGCTTGACAGGTGCATTGACTTATTGTGATTGTAAATTCATGCAATTCTTAGAGGGACAAAAATCACACGTTGAGCAAATATTTGCCGCAATAAAGAAAGACACAAGACACCATTCTATTGATGTATTACGTCAAGATTTCATTCCGGAGCGTCAATTTACAGATTGGCATATGAAATATACAGATGTTAATGAAATTCATGAAAAGCATGGACCAGTATATCATAAAATATTTGATACACAGGCAGATACACTTAGCGTTTCCTTAAAAGCTGAGGAATCAATTTCAATCCTCATGGCATTTAAAAATTCATGTAGCGAGCAATTCTATACTAAACATTATGATTTGAATGACCGCTAATGGCCGAAAGCAGTATTTTTAATTCTTCATCGTCATAAGCCATCCAATTGCCAAGCTAGATACACCTATAACACCTGCTAGCGGTTGCTCAAGAATCCAAAATATTATTTTTTGTATTGCTTCCCACTCCAGATCTAAGACTCCCTCAAAACTTATTCCTACATATTGCAATAGTTTGTATAAAGGTAGTGGCAACCATTCTCCATTTTTAAGCCAATGGTAGAATTGAAAGCCGAGAATGCTTATTGTGACAAGCAGTCCACATCCAATTACAGCAAAGCCCCAATCGCTTAGTTTTTTTGTTTTAGGATTATCTTTCATAAAGCTGTATTAAGGATAATTTCTTACTTTTATCAAATTAAGTACTACACACAGCGACATACTTTTATGTTCACTTTTGCTCGAAAACAGTCATCTGGCAATAGGGATGTATTAATGACTTTATATTTGTTCATAAAAAGTAATTTCATTCGCCAAGTTGCCCATTTCTGTAAAAATATGGTGTGCACCAGAATCGATTAGCTTTTGTTTTTTTATTAAATCTGCAAACCCAAATACTGTCATGCCTGCAGCAACACCACCTTCAACACCAAACGGACTATCCTCTATTACCAAGCACCGACTAGGATCAAAACAATTCATGTTCTCTGCCGCATATAAAAAAACATCCGGATGTGGTTTTCCATTAGCAACGTCTAAAGAACTAAATAGCTTTCCTTCAAAATGGGATAGTAAATTAGTTTTTCCTAGCGTGGTTCGCATTTTTTCATAAGAACCACCAGATGCTACGCAGCATGGAATAGAAATATCTGCCAATGCTTTTTCAATACCAGATATTGTGGTAACAGATACTTGCAAAGCTTTGCTTATATTGTTTTGGTAGTGAGCTTCTAGACCAATAGGTGGTTCATGTCCTAACATTTCTTCAATTATTGTTAGACATCTTTGAGAAGATTGCCCCATAAATGTTTCTAGTAAAACGTCTAAGCTAAACGATAAGCCACATTCCTCTTCTAGAACTTTAGAAAAAACTTCTGCAGTAATTCGTTCACTATCTACAAGAACACCATCACAATCAAAAATGATCAGCTCAATATTGCTCACTATTTAAACCTATTATTAAAGAGTTACATTTATACTACATACTCTATCAAAATTGATTATATCAAAACCGTGTGTGCCTATATATTTTGTAGTGCTCGCAGTTCAGCATCGCTAAACCCTGCCTGCCTTCGTGCTTCCAGCTCAAATGGTCCACGTAATTCTCCTGACATATATTCTTTTAATAAATCTTGGAATGTTTCCTCAGGAGACAGATTTTCTAAACCACATGCATAATTAAACCAATGACTGCCGATGGCTACATGGCCTATTTCTTGCTCAAATATAATTTTTAAAATCTCAACCGTTGCAGCATCGCCATGCCCTTGCAAGCGTTTAATCATTCCTGGCGTAACATCTAATCCTCGCGCCTCTAAAACGCGTGGCACCAACGCCATACGTGCAATCACATTGTTTTGTGTTTTCAGCGCCATTTCCCATAAGCCGTTATGAGCATCAAAATCTCCATACTCGCAGCCCAATTCTTGCAAGCGCGCACGCAGCATTGTGAAATGTTGTGCTTCTTCAAATGCCACTTGCATCCAATCTTTATAGTATTCCAATGGCATATCTTGGAAACGATATATAGCATCTAAAGCTAAGTTGATCGCATTAAATTCTATATGTGCAATCGCATGAATTAGTGCACTCCGCCCCTCTTCCGTTGCTATATTTCGGCGCGATACTTCACGCGGCGAAACAAGTTTTGGATGATTGGGTCTACCTGGATTGGTAACCGAATTTATTTCGTTTGTTTTTGCAAGATCGAGATCTTCTTCATTAAAGCGAGCTTGCAATGCAAACACCGCCATACATTTTTGCTCTGGCTGCGCGAGCAATAAACACGCTAGAGTGTCTTGAAATACTGTAATCATAATTACATTACGAAAATACTAATCTTTGAGTATAACTAAGGAGGAAACGAATAACTTCTCAAATAGATCGATAACATCTGCATTTTTCATGCGCACACATCCAATGGATGCAGCTTGGCCAATTAAACCTTCTTCATGCGTGCCGTGTATATAAATATAACGCTCATAACTATCAACACTTTGACCTTGTGAATTTTTAGCTTTATTAATGCCTTCTTCTAGACCTGCCAACCAAAGTATTCTAGAAGTTATACATTCCACTTCTGTACACACTGCTTCATGCTCGATAGATGCAAATGAATTAGTCCGCTCTCTAGATAAGAATATTTCAGCAATCTCTGCTTCTGCACCTATTTTTTCTTTAACACAGTGAATACCGATAGGTGTTTGATAAGACCCTTCTTGCTGACCTACCCCATGACGTGAAGTTGAGACTGGATAGCTACAAACAAATTTATTGTTTTCAAATAAATATAAAATTTGCTCTTTAATACTTACTATTGCAGCTGGTAAACCCGCATGCTGTGGATATTTTTCACAAGCTAGCTGCAATAAAGGCGACAACTTTTCAGTTGTTTTCGAGTCAGACATGTAACGTGGTCTTAGTTACTGTTATGTAAATCAATCCCCGCATACTCTTTTTCACGCTCTTCTTTAGAGTCATCATTGCGAGAATTTTCTAGGCTTTCAAAATAACCTTCTTCAACTCCAGTTATATAATCACCATTAAATACTGAGGTATCAAATTTTTCTAAACGTAGATTGCCTTGTTGTACTGACCATATCAGGTCATCTAAATCTTGATAGATAAGCCCATCTGCTTGAATCTCTTTACAAATTCCATCGACATCTCGATTAAATGCTATCAATTCATTGCGAGCTGGCATATCGATTCCATAAATGTTTTGAAAGCGTACCGGTGGTGATGCAGAAGCGAAATATACTTTCTTTGCGCCTGCTTCTCTTGCCATCTGCGCGATTTCACGCGACGTGGTGCCACGCACAATGGAATCATCCACTAACAAAACATTTTTGCCACGAAACTCTAAACCAATTGGATTGAGTTTTTGACGCACTGATTTTTTGCGTTTCTTTTGCCCAGGCATAATAAACGTTCGTGCGATGTAGCGATTTTTAATAAATCCCTCACGGTATTTAACACCCAGTAAATACGCAATTTCAATTGCAGTAGTACGACTGGTATCTGGAATCGGCATTACTACATCGATATCGTGATCTTTCCATTCCTGAAGGATTTTTTTCGCCAAACATTGACCCATACGCATACGCGCTTTTTGTACGAAAACATCTTCAATAACTGAGTCGGGTCTAGCAAAATATACGTATTCAAATATACAAGGTGTATGCAAAGCGTCCGTAGCGCATTGTTCGCTTGCAACTTTACCGTCTTCATTAATAAAAACAGCCTCGCCGGGAGAAATATCACGCACTAAGCTATAGCCAAGCAAATCTAACGCAACACTTTCCGATGCCACCATATATTCCATGCCATGTTTGGATTCGCGCACCCCATAAACAAGTGGCCTTATGCCATTAGGGTCACGAAATGCGACAATGCCGCGCCCGGTAAGCATCGCAACAACTGCATAGGCACCTTTGCAACGTCGATGTACACCACGCACTGCAGCGAATACATCTTCTGCGCGCAGCTGCAATGACTCTTGTTTTGCCAATTCGTGGGCAAAAACATTTAACAGAATTTCAGAATCGGAATCGGTATTAAGGTGACGACGGTCTTCTAAGAAAAGTTCTTTTTTAAGTTGCACAGCATTAATTAAATTACCGTTATGCGCTAAAGATATACCAAATGGAGAGTTCACATAAAACGGTTGCGCTTCAGCAGAAGATGATGAACCAGCAGTGGGATAACGTACGTGGCCAATACCTACATTGCCTTTTAAGCGTTCCATATGTCGGCTTTGAAATACATCACTTACCAAACCAATAGACTTACGCTGAAATAGCCTGCCATTATCATAGGTAACTATACCTGCAGCATCTTGTCCACGATGCTGTAGCATTAGTAATGCATTATATAAATCCTGATTAACCGCGTTGTTTGCAACGACTCCTACTATGCCACACATGGTTAAGCCCTAGTTTATTAGAAGTGGTAGGCTGAAGCTTGTAGATCCGCCTCATCCAATGAAAAGTATTTGGAGAATTCTGGCGGCATATATTCAATAACTTTTTTAGCCACCAATTCAAACGGCGGTAAAACTTGTGATGCTTTCCAAGTATCTGATAAAGGAAAATTTGTATAGGAAGCC
>CAYXVH010000195.1:0-6395 GCA_964468615.1 uncultured Thiotrichales bacterium
CGCACCATGCTGAATGCCGGTGCCGATAAAGTGGGCATTAATACCGCTGCGGTTTTTAACCCTGAATTTGTAAAACAGGCCAGTGATAAAGTCGGTTCCCAATGCATAGTGGTTGCGATCGATGCTAAGCAAGTAAGTAAAGAAGGTGAGCCGTTAAAATGGGAAATCTTTACCCACGGTGGACGTAAGCCTACCGGGCTAGATGCGCTAGAATGGGCGCAGAAGATGCAAGATTATGGAGCTGGTGAGATATTATTAACTAGCATGGATAGAGATGGCACCAAGATAGGATTTGATCTGCAGTTGACACGAGCCATTAGCGAGGCCGTTGGTATTCCGGTTATCGCCTCTGGGGGTGTGGGTACGTTGGCACATTTGGCGGATGGCGTGACAATAGGCAAGGCAGATGCTGTACTGGCAGCCAGTATTTTTCACTTTGGGGAATACACTATACAAGAGGCAAAAAATCATATGGCAAAGCAAGGGATTGTGGTAAGAAGTTAATTATGAACAATAATGAAACCTTGCAAAATTTAGCTGAAATTCTTGAACAGCGTAAAAATGCTAAAGCGGATGAATCTTATGTGGCTAGTTTATATGAGTCTGGGCTAGAAAAAATTCTAGCTAAAATTGATGAAGAAGCTGGAGAAACGATTGATGCTGCACGAGAGGCAGATGCAAAGCATTTAATACATGAAGTTGCCGATCTGTGGTTTCATTGCATGGTGTTATTAGCACAGAAGAATTTAAGTCACGAAGATGTGCTTGAGGAATTAAATCAACGCTTTGGAATTTCAGGGTTGGTTGAAAAAGCTCAACGTTAGTCTCAGTAAGATATTTTGTGAGACAGCGGCCTAAATTGTGAATTAGAAATTAAATACTTAATAAAGTTTTTATAGGAGTTTAGATTATGGGAATTAGTCCTTGGCAATTACTGATTGTACTCGTCATTGTTGTGTTAATTTTTGGCACTAAAAAATTACGCAACATGGGAAGCGATGTAGGCGGTGCGGTTAAAAATTTCAAAAAGTCCATGAAGGATGAGGGTGATAAAGGCGCAAACGATTCGGAGCAGCCTGAGACGGATGAAAACTCGCCGAAAGAATAGATCAAAGAATTAAGAAACCAATAAGCATAGATATATGTTTGATTTTGGATTTTGGGAGCTAGCCATAGTTGCGGTGGTTGCCTTGCTAGTAGTTGGTCCGGAACGCTTGCCAGCTTTAGCTGGGCAGATAGGCAAATGGGTGGGTAAAGCCAAGCGAATGATTGCCAGTGTACGTTCTGATATCGAATCAGAAATTAAAGCTGCTGAGTTAAAAGAAATTTTAGAAAAACAGCAGGGCGAAATTGGCGAGCTGAAAGAAATGCTCAAAGGCACCAAAAACGACATTGAAAAAGAACTAGATTTCGAAGACGAAGACGAAGACGAAGATAAAGGTGATAGTGAATTAATTCGTGCCGTAGAAAATCACATCGAATCAACCAAGCAGCAAGAGTTGTCATTAAGTTCAGAAAAAAGCGCAGAAATAGGGGATACCGCACAAAAACATGGCGACGACTAACGATACATCCAGTAGTAATAAACAACACGAAACGCTTTTAACGCATCTTTATGAGTTGCGTAGCAGGTTGTTGTGGATTGTAGGCAGTGTGATGTTGGTTTTTATGTGTTTGTTTTATTTCGCAAACGATCTATACGGGTATTTAGCGGGCCCGTTGATGGCGCACATGCCAGAAGGCAGCTCTATGGTTGCAATAGATGTTGCCTCACCATTTTTAACACCCTTTAAACTAGTTTTTGTACTCAGTATTGTATTGGCTATACCTGTAATTCTTTATCATGTCTGGGGGTTTATCGCACCAGGACTTTATAGTCACGAAAAACGTTTAGCCTTTCCGATTATTGTTTCAAGCTGGGTTCTTTTTTATATCGGTATGGCGTTTGCTTATTTTGTGGTGTTTCCTTTGATGTTTGCTTTTTTTACCCGGGTTGCACCAGAAGGCGTAGCGGTGATGACCGATATCGGGCGTTACTTAGATTTTGTGCTGAAAATATTTATCGCTTTTGGTGTCGCTTTTGAAGTGCCAATAATTACCTTTGTGCTGGTTAAATTAGGTATAACCACAGCAGATCAGTTGGCTACTAAACGTCCTTATGTGATTGTAGGCGCGTTTGTTATTGGAATGTTACTCACTCCTCCAGACATTATTTCGCAATTTTTATTAGCTATTCCGGTATGGCTATTATTTGAACTAGGTTTATTAATGTCACGCGTAATGATTAATAATAAGAGCACAAATGAATTAGAAAATTCTGAACGCCAGGAGCCACGCTTTACTGCTTTAAGTAAAGAGGAACATGCAATAGAAATCGATGATAATGAACTATTAGATGAACCTCCTGAAGATAAATGATCACGAATGAATGAAGTTCATTTTGATAACACATACCTGTTCCGATAATTAATTATAAAAAACCGTTTACCTGTGGAAAAAAAAGTAACCATACGAAACCGCGCCATGCTGCTTATTCTTGATGGCTTTGGTACTAACCCTAGCAAATCAAATAATGCTGTGTTGCAAGCTAATACACCCAAGCTTGATGAATATTTTTCTAATTATTCGCACACTGTATTAGAAGCATCAGGCGAGGCAGTAGGACTGCCGCCAGGGCAAATGGGCAACTCCGAAGTTGGTCATATGACCATCGGTTGTGGCACCATCATTAATCAAGATTTAATCCGTATCAATGCCGCGATAGCGGATGGGAGCTTTTATGAAATGTCTGCGCTACGCAGAGCTTTAGAAAAAGCTAAGAAAAAAGAGGGTTTTATCCATATCATCGGATTGATGTCGGATGGCGGTGTGCATTCTCATATCAATCATACTCTTGCTTTAATGAAACTTTGCCATGAAGTGCAAGTACGACCCGTACTGCATGTCATTACCGATGGTAGAGATACCGCACCTAAGAGTGCAAAAAAATATATAAAACGTTTAGAAAATGCGCTTACAGAAGTTAATGGCACGATTGCAACGTTAATGGGCCGTTACTATGCAATGGATAGGGATCGTAGATGGGAGCGAACCCTTAAAGCTTGGGAAGCACTCGTGCAGCTAAAAGGTGAAAAATGCACTGATGCAATCGATGCTATTGATAAGGCGTATGCGCGCGGCGAAACAGATGAATTTATATTACCTTCTGTACTGGGGAGTGCGATGCCTTTGACAGCCGATTCTGAAGTATTTTTTACAAATTTCCGTAATGACCGCCCCCGCCAAATCAGTAAAGCACTCGCAAAGCCTGACTTTAGTTCGTTTGATCGTGGGCCAGATTTTGTACCCATCAAACTTACAAAAATGACTAAATACAGCAAAGAATTTCTGGGTCCTGTGGTGTTTGCGCCTCGTAAACCCGAAACCAATCTAGCGGAGATTATTTCTAAGCATGGCTTGTACCAATTTCATTGTGCGGAAACAGAAAAATACCCGCATGTGACTTATTTTTTAAATGGCGGCCATGAGGACGCTTATGAGGGTGAGGATAGAAAAATGGTGCCTTCTCCAAAAGTGTCTACCTATGATCTACAGCCTGAAATGAGTGCAGAAGAAGTTGCAGATGAAGTCATCAAGGCAATTAATAATGATACGTATTCGTTAATCGTTGCAAACTTTGCTAATGCCGATATGGTGGGTCATACCGCAATCAAAGAGGCGGTAGTAGCTGCGATTGAAGCCCTGGATCTACATGTGGGTCGAGTTTTAGATGCTGCTAAAGTTAAGGGAATCTCTGTCCTGTTGACTTCTGATCATGGTAATTGTGATGAGATGATCGATCCGCGTACGAAGGAGCCACATACTCAACATACGACTTATCCTGTACCGTGCTTAGTAATCGATGATGGCGCCTGGGATTTGGCCAACGGCCAAGGGCTTAGTGCAGTAGCGCCGACGATTTTAGAATTGATGGGAATTGAACAGCCCAAATCAATGACGGGAGATTCTTTACTAATTCACCATATTGGAGATTAATAAATTTGTATAGAGCAAATTATTATAACTAAAGTTCTTAACCAGTTTTAGTCAAACGGATTCCACCATTTATTCTTCTTTTTCTTTTCTTCTTGGGCTTCTTCATAGCTAGGTTGTGACGCTATATATTCCTCTTCAGTGGGAGGTATATAAGAGTCGTCTAATACTCTGGTCACTTCACTTGTAGTGGTTCCAGATTGCTTAGCCTTTGTTGCATCTGCTAGTGTTCTGATCGCATTAACCATTTGACCAGGGTCAGCGGTTTTGCGTAACGGAATGGTGGTTGTATTGCCTTTTTCTTGGTATTCGTATTTTTGTTTAATTACGTCTCTAATCTCAGGAGATACTTTTGCCCATGGGTCAGAGGTAACATGTTTGCGTTTTATAGCCGCACTGGAAACCTTTAAATTCTCTTGTCCAAAGAATAATAGACCTGCGCCAGATTCATTCACTTTTAAATTATCGCGTGAGAGAGAAAAGGCGGTATCAATACATTGAGTAACCCATCTCTCAACATCAGGTGACTGTTTCCATACGACACAAACTTTTTTTATATAATTCACATTTTCAGGTGTAATCTCGACAGATCGTGCATCGATACCGCCTCGTAACGCATTTATTGCTCTACTTTCATCAGCATCGATACCAGTAGCGTAGCCTTCTTGTACAATAACAACAGGCTTTTCGTAGGGTTGATAACTCTCGGCTTCATTAGTTGTAGTGGTGCATAATTTAGTTATTTGTTCCTGATTAAATCCCTTATCTAAGTAATACTGTATCGTTTCTTGGCTACATTCAGCAAAGCTTGTCGTAGGGAGTAGTAGGAGAATGAGAATGAATCTTTGCATAGTAGACCTGTGATGATAAAAATATGACCTTATGGATGAGATTATAGTATGAAGATAAAGTTCTTGTATCAAGCATAAACCATTAAAGTTTAGTTGAGTTCATCATGTACATAAAAAAGCCCCCATGAAGGGGGCTTTTAAAATATTCCCTAGTTAACACCAGGGAATATTATCTGACAGTTCTATTAGAACCCTTGGGTTATACCAAGTCCAATAACTTGTGAATCTTGACCGTTAGCATTCACACCAGCGGGATAGAAGCCAGTGTCGTAACGAGAATTACTTGAGTTATCAACCTCGGCGTATTTGAGAGAAAACATAGTTCCCATTGGGGTTGTGTAGTCAACACCCATGCTGAATGAAGTAGCGTCTGTGTCATTATCAGTTAAGCAGCCATCGCCTACATCACAGTCATACTCATCTGCATCCAAGTAGGTACCACGAATACCCCAGCCGTTTCCAAAGGCATGGTTGATTGAAACCATCCAGGTATCTTTTTCAAGATCTAAGCCAGTTGCAGCAGCAGAACCTGTAGATACAAATGTTGCTACACCGCCAGCAAGACAATCGTCCCAGTCATATTCAAGCTGTTCATACATACCGGCAATGGCAGTTGATCCGCCTCCACCCCATTGGTGTATGTATTGAACTGCACCACGAATACCCGTGTCATCTGAATCAGAACAATTAAAATCAACCGCGGCCCATTCACTATGTTGTGAATAAGTAACTGCCAACCAAACGTTGTCGCCACTTGCCAGTGGTTTATTAAAGGTCACACCTGCTTCGAACAAGCGAGGGTCAAGCTTTTCAGGACCAGTAGCTGACGCAACTTCTGTATCACCTTGATCACCACTAGTTGTCGCCAATCTAAAGGCTAAGCCATTAAAGTTAGGCGACCAATACTGGACTAAACCACTTTGGCGCTTGTTGAATCCGTTATCAGCAATGGAAGCTGAACCAGCCGATGGATTAGTACCTGGACCGCTATAGTCACCACTGTTGATAGTGCCCATTAGCGCAGTATGAGATGTAAAATCGGCATCCCAGTATGGGTCAATCCAGCCAGCAACCATCTCGTTGTAAGGTGTTAACCAGTTGCCCCACATGACTTCACCATAAGCACCGCTTACACTGATTTTTGAGTTACGATTACACCAGTTACCACCGGCACCACTACCAAAGTTCATGAATTGCTCACACTGAAAGTTGGCTTTTACTCTTTCGCCGCCCGCAGAGAGACCGGTATCAATACTTGATTTGAAGCCAATGTGTGCAGCGTCATTTCTGATTCTTTGTTGATCTCTATCGCTACCTGTTATTGCGGTGCTGTCGTCGACTTCACTGAATTCATACGTCCAGTTTTGCCAGCTATAGATTTGCCAGTCTGCGACACCGCCACCAGCTGCTAAGTTGTTAGCAGCAGTTGCAGCAGTGGATGCAA
Organism: uncultured Thiotrichales bacterium; assembly: GCA_964468615.1. GTDB lineage: Bacteria > Pseudomonadota > Gammaproteobacteria > UBA4575 > UBA4575 > JABDMD01. The sequence continues at coordinate 6,328 of CAYXVH010000195.1, forward strand.
GGCCAAGGCCTAGCACTAGTGCTGTTGCTAATAGTTTAGTTTTCATGAAGATGCTCCTCTTCTTAACT
>CAYXVH010000196.1:0-7403 GCA_964468615.1 uncultured Thiotrichales bacterium
GCTTGGCATCTAAAAGGATGCGATGTGCCATTCGAACTGGCACTTGCATTCATAAAAGAAGCATCGTCCCGATGCAAACCACCAATGTCACAAGACATCGCCGTTGAAAAGGTAAAGCATGCCTATACCTATCAACCGGTAAAATTTAATCAAATATTTTCATTAAAAAGAGGTAAAAAACCATGAATAATGAAACAAAAACTGAAATTTCAGTCCATCTGCTCCCTTATACCGATTTAGGAAATGCACTTCGATATGTACGACTGTTTGATGGTCGATACAAATACATTGTCGAGGCAAAAGAATGGTATTTTTGGAATGGTAAACGTTGGGAGAATGACAGTACGAGTTCAATCATACGCAACTTTCAAAGAGTTCTTGATGACATTGAAGATGATAGCGTTTTGTTAGAAGAAGCTTTTCAGAATGGACAATTAACCGATAAACAATACAGTAAGTTGTTAAGAGCCAAGGAAGGATGGCATAAGGTAAGTCAATCCTCTGGAAAAATTCATTCAGCAGTTGATCTTGCCCGTTCTCAATACCGGAGTCAGTAAATCATTCAGTGATTTTGATTCTGAAGGTCATCATCTAGGCGTTAAAAACGGCATACTCAACTTAAAGACAGGTAAGTTAATTGTAGATAAGCCAGAATATTTAATTACGAAGTCTGCAGGCACGGATTATGATCCTGATGCAACTTGTCCAAACTGGTTAAATTTACTAGAGACTGTATTTCAAGATTCAACTGAAACGATTCAATTCGTTCAAAGAATTTTTGGTCAGAGTCTTTTAGGTACGAGTGACAAGGATAAGCTCATTATCATGTCCGGCAATGGAGCTAATGGTAAATCAACGATTATGGATACCATGATTGATTTACTCGGTGACTATGCGGTGAATACGTCAGCGAATGCCATTATCCAATCGAAGGCAAATAAGGATTACTACCTAGCTGAATTGAAAGCGATTCGTCTTTCGATCATTAATGAATCCAAGAAAGGTGCATACTTAGATGAAGAACTCGTGAAGTCATTAGTCGACTCAGGAAAAATTCAAGCGCGAAAGATCTACCAAGCGCCCATAACATTCCAGCCAGTCGCAACGCCAATTCTTGCAACGAATTATCGTCCAAGAATGTCTGCGGATTACTCCATCACCCGAAGAATTCTGTTTGTACCATTTGACTATCAAATACCTGAAGAAGAACGAAATCCTAACTTTCGTAACCAGGTATTGATACCAGAACTTTCAGGTATTCTTAATTGGGCTTTTGAAGGCTGCAAACAATATCAGCAAGAGGGTCTTAATCCACCTAAAGCTATTCTCAATGCAACTAATAAATACTTTATCGAGAATGATCGAATTGCTCGATTTATGGAAGAATTGTTAGTTGTTGATGTAGCTGGTCGAGAGGCACTCAAGGATATTAAGACGTTATATGCTAATTGGGCAGAAGACAACGGGTATCGTGAAATCAACGCAGATCGTGTCGCAAATGATTTCCGCCAAAAAGGCTTCAAAGTCGAAAAGCGAAATAACGGGCTTTATCATGTTCTTGGTGTTCGTGTTAAAACACATCAAGATTTTGAAAAAGAAAAAGGATTAAATAGACATTTAGTGAGCGTTTAATTCTCTAGACCTTAAAATATCAAGGTGAACTTCTAACGAATTCACCTTGATAAAAATTTGGAATGTAGCTAGTTTGATTAAATCATAGATTGGCTTGTAATATCTGCTAAAGACCGAAAGCAGACATAACTAAAGGTGAGGCCGGGTTGGCGTCAATGTTTTATAAGTACCTGTCTATCGGTGCTGTATATTCAAAAGCACACGATATCAATTGCTTGATAAAAGTGAACTGTTTTATATTATTTTTAACTACAATATAATGCTTTGACTTACTAAAGTATTGGGGACTGCACATGAAATGCTTGCATCTAAATTCTAGTATTTTTTTCTTCTTTATCCTATTTTGTTTATTGAGTAACGCTAACGCAGAAACGACTATTCCAGATTGGTTCGATGCGAATGATTACGATTTCGTGAGCACAGCGGTTCTTGGAACCGTTGATGTGGATTTACCGAATACTATTTTAGGGGCAACGAATGGATTGCGTGACTTTATTAATGCGAACAACATTGAAGCCGGTAGAGAATACTTTGCATGGTTACAAGTAGAAAGTAATTTCGTGGGTGAAGTATTGCTGACTTCTTGGGACAGCCTGGATGAAAACGTCAGCAGGGAAAACCGATTTGATAACGCCATGAAGCTAGCAGAAGATGGAATGTCTTCGCCGCTAGGAGGTGGTGCAATTAATGGATTTCTTGATGGCAATCGGGATTTCATTATTTGTATCCATCATATCTCTGATCCTGATTGCGCTTATGAAAATACACCTGACCAGCAATCTAGCGATATAAATTATTCATTTTTTATAAAGTTTGCGCCTACTCCAACAAAAATTAACGTGACTTGTAATGTTGGTGGATGTTTGACGGATGGTTGGGTTGAGATGAATACCGCTAGTTTTGAACAAAAAGAAATAATGTGTGTGAACAATAATTGCTCTACCGAGGGTTGGATGACGCTATTTCCTGATGGCACGACTTCAACGACTACATGTCGCAGTCGTGGCAAGCAATCACCTGTTTGTTTTACGATTGGTCAAGTCGAAACAAAAATGGACCCGATGGTGGGGGACGAAGTGACGGTCAGCACCATTAGCTGCAAACAAAAAAGTTGCCTGAATAGCGGCTGGCGTCAACATAATGATGATGGTTTGACGAAGGTTGAGTGCAACAATTCTGATTGCAGCACCTATGGTTGGACAGGGTCACTCCGAAATGAGCGACCAAAGTTTACGGTAACCTGCAAAAACAATGACTGTTTTGGGGGTGGCAATGGATACATCATTACAAATGCATCTGACACCAATTAATTTGTAGCCTTCTATTAACTTAAACTACAAGCCTCGATTAATTGAAATAATGCTTTTAAGCCGTTAGCGAGCATAAATCCAGAGTAGATTTGGTTTTCTAATTTACTACTTATCTATGCCTGCTAACGACCCCTAGCGGACATCATAAGGAGCATTTATAAATATGAATACAGAGTTAGAAATATTTCAAAAATTATGTAGGGAAAGTAGTCGCGATAATGGAATTGTTATGTTTGACATAAGACTAGAAATGCCCCCCTCATTGAGTTATACAATTAGCTCATCTTTTAATGAAGAAAATAATAATTCATATTCGCATAATAAAAAGAAAACTTCGCTATCTGAAACTTTTGATGAGTATTTCAATTATGAACTAGATGGCATGGTACAAAGTCCTAAAGAGTTTGATAGATATAAATGTAAAATATTTATTGGTAATTTAGATAGTGAAGATGACGTGAAAAATTTTCATGAGGGTTACATAGGATATGGCTGTTTGCTTGGTGACCAACTAGATTTTCATATTCATGTAACCCCCGAGATTTTAAGAAATATTATTCAGGTGCACATTTTTAATAGGCACACAAATGATTCCTACATTAAAGATTCAGAGTATTCGTTACCAATAATGATTGCAGTCGAGAGTTATAAAGGTAAAGTTAATAACCAACACATGAAATTTAGTTTCATGGTTGTTAGACTATTATCATAAAATGTAAATCCTAAAACATATGAAAGATTACTTAAATGACCTACGATCACAAAACAAACGAATACAAAAAAATGCTGAACACTGTAAGCATCAAGCAGAAACGTTTATGGCATTAAACCTACGTTGGCACTGTTGGTTATTGCAGTAGACGCTTTTCCATTTCTCAATAAATATTTAAAGCGATGCCCGCTTATGGCCGAAAGCAGACAATCAATTCAAAGTCTGCCTCACCCAAATTACGCAACTACTTGCATATCTATTCATTATCTATAAATGTCCCAAGCTTAAAAATTTCAAGGTGAATTTGATGAAATTTCACCTTGATAAACATAGAAATGGATCTACTTATTCGATTCTTTGAATTTGCAACGACAATTATAGAAGTAGGTCATTGAGCCTTTTTCAGTCAGGTTCGCGCCTTCCATAAACGCTTTTGCAATGACTTCTCTTGACTCATCATGAATAAGCGCAAACATTTGAGTCGCTACCGATACTTTAGTGATATCTGGAGTTTTGGAAAGTTTTTTACCTAATTCAATAGCCTCTTTCACTTTCTGTGGATTTTTAGATTTATGAGTTACTTGTTTTTTGTACGATTGCATAATACTGCCTCCTTATGTCACTGATTGTTTGCATAAGTGATTGAGGATCAGCAGTATCGAATCCAGCTATGTTTTCTAGGATTAAACCAATTTTCTCTGATAACTCATCACACGACAGTCGGGGCCCGTAAGAATCAATGATCAGATTTACAATTTCGTTAAGTTGATCTTTTGTAAGATCTGACATGATGATGAGTCCCAATTGATGTTGGTGAACAATCAAGCCAATTACGGTAAAGGACAACGATAGTAGGAGTAATGAATCTTAGGGTCAGAGTTATGTCCGCTTATGGCCTAAAGCAGACATTAAATTGATTGAGGGTGTTAACTATCCCAATACATTTGAGTAATTGAGCGGGTGTTCAAAACCTTTTGTCGCGAATTAAGGTCCGGCTACTCCTAGCTAGTACAAAATACTCCCATACTTAAAAGTGCAATATAAGGAGGTGTTGTATGAATGATAAAAATAATAATCGAATTATTTATCGCGATGGGAAAAAATGGATAAATCATCGAATTGATGGGCGCGGGCCAGATACCAGCCACATCAAATTAGATCTTGCGATTGAGCGAGCGACTCTTTGTATTCAAAAACACGGAGAGGGCAAGCTCAAAGTTAAAGATGAGAGTGATGACACGCTTATCAATACGTTAATTAGACCTGTTCGCAACGATGATTTCTCTAATAAAGACTAATTTACCTTAAATTTATCAACTGAATTTGGTGTAGATATGTTTGCTTGCTGCCCACAAGCAGACGTTATTTTAATTGATTGAAATCAACTATCTGGCTCAGGTGGGTAATTGAGCAGGGATTCAAATCCTTTTATCGCGTATTAAGCTTTAGTTAACTTTTGCTAGTTCAAAATTGTTCCAAGCAGCAAATACTTAGTAATGGACTACTTGATGAGTAAGCTAGACACTATCATTGATTTAATTAAACACAGCTCACATACCCTTACAGGTATTTTTGAGAAGGGAGTAGATCATTGTCGTAATAAATTAGATCGAGAATCAACTGTTGATCCGCAAGCAAATGTGTCAGCATTAAGTAAAGCAGTGCAACTATGTGCCGAAGAGATCGATCAATCAGATCTGAGTAAGAGAGTACCTTCGCCAAAGTACTTTGAACATGTGGCAATGTTATCTAGGCAAACGAAAAATTATGAAAATGAAATTGCTATCTGTGAGATGTATCTTGATGTTGTTACTCAATATGCAACCAAATACAAATTATCAAAGAAAAAGATTGCGAGCGACATTAAACCCCTTTGTGATTCGATGATCATGCGAATCAACAATGCAAAAGTTATAAGCTCAAAGCAATAGAGGAAAATAACTTGAAATTTCAAAATCCATTTGAATTACTGGACAACATCGATACTGACATCATTCAGAAACAAGGTTGGATGCTGGATAGAATGTTTACTGATGAAGTCATTAACTCTCATGAGAATTATCAAAAAGCTATCGACTATTCCAAGAAGCTTTCTGCTCAGTTCAATGTTGCCATTCGATCTGTGACACACAACGACTGGCATTTCTTAGAGATTTATCGAAAGTAAAATTTATATTTTTGCAAAAGATAACAGGTATGCAGCGCAACTTAATGTCAATATATTGCTCTTACTTATGGGATGAGTATGTAATTTAACTTTGGAGTTTTTTTATGAATAAATTATTAGCCTTGTTTATATTCGTGATGACATCTGTATTTGTGTTCAATGTTGCTCTGGCAGATGAGCATGGAAGCAAGAAAATGGATAAATCGAAGCATAAAGAAATGAAAAAGGCTGCGAAAGATGATGGGAAAAAGCATAAGAATAAAAAGTACGATGATAGCGTCGACGAAGATGAAGACCACGATAATGACAATCATAAAGATAAAAAAATGGATAGAGAACATCATGACGATAATCATGATATGGAAGGAGACAAAAGTGACAAGAAAGGTTTAGACAAGCAGCACGAGAAAAAAGTAGATCAAGAACGTAAAGAAGAAGGGAAAGGCTCAGAACAAGGCCAAGCATCACGGGAAGAGCACAGCAGAAAGTGGTGGAAGTTTTGGGAAGAGTAAAGTTAATCTAGTGGGTAATAAAAATGCTAAGAAAAGTAATTATTTACATCATTATATGTTTGGCTGTAATTGCAAATACATCGTGTAGCACGACCAATCCATACACAGGCGATAAACAAGTAAGCAAAGCTGTAATTGGTGCGGGTGCGGGTGCTGCTGCTGGCGCAGTGGTGGGATTGATCACAGGAGATGATAGCCGAGAGCGACGTAAACATGCATTGATCGGTGCTGGCCTTGGAGCACTGGCTGGTGGTGCGGTTGGTTATTACATGGATGTGCAAGAAGCAAAACTAAGACAAAAGCTGGCAGGTACAGGCGTAAGTGTAACGCGTGACGGTGATAATATTATTTTGAATATGCCTAGCAACATCACCTTTGCAGTAGATAGCGCCGATATTAATGGCGACTTCTTTGCAGTATTAGATTCAGTGACCTTAGTGGTGAATGAGTATAACAAAACACTAATAGAAATAATGGGACACACGGATAGTACCGGGAGTGAATCTCATAATCAGGGCTTGTCAGAACGACGTGCTACAAGTGTGGCTGATTATTTTCGAAGCCGTGATATAGAACCATTACGTCTTGGAACCTATGGGCACGGTGAAAATTATCCGGTTGCGGATAATGATACTAAACAAGGACGAGCACAAAATCGTCGTGTTGAAATAGCGTTAGTTCCTATTACATAATCTTAATTTCATGTGCTGACTGAATAATTTTAATGTCCGCTATTGGCCGAAAGCGGTCATAGAGAAGTAAAAATTAGGAGACATCAGGTTGGAATCACAAAATATTCACAGTTTAATGTTTGCTAACGACCCAAAGCGGACATTCGGAACTAAATTCTCATTATCCTACTAAAAGTTTATTTTCTTATTTAAACTGTTCTTAATTATATGTTTTGCTCACTCTCGATTTATTGAACTACAACAAAATCTATGGTTGTAGTTTGTCCCGCAATTACCGTTGCATTAGTTGGCATTACAAATTCAATCATATTGTCTACTTCAGGATTATCATTCGATGCTTGGCAAGTAAACGCTACGGTATAATCACTTTGCTCTAGA
>CAYXVH010000197.1:0-5163 GCA_964468615.1 uncultured Thiotrichales bacterium
GCTCCATTGCGGTTCCGTATTGTCCATGTGCGGCATAATAATCACTTAATGATTCATGGCTACGCCAAAGTGAGTTTGCTTTGCTTGCAGCTTTAGCTTTCAATTTATCAAAGGCAGGATTTTCTGGCTGAGAGTTATTCAGTTGATCTAGTTTTTGCAGAGCAAGTTGAGCGTTCCCGTTTTCAGTTAACGAGGTGGCTAAATAATAAATAACTGATGGGTTGCTCGGGTAAATTTTCTCTAATAATCTAAGTGAATCTTCCGCTTTTGTGTATTGTCCATCTACAATCAATATTTGGGCATTGGCTAATTTAATTGTAAGTTCATTATCTGCATTCACTGGAATGGACTTGAGTTTTTGTAATGCTTGTTGGTTTTTTCCTGTGCGACTTAATGCTAATGCGTATGTATAAGTTTCAGTATCACTTAGGTTTCCTGGTGTTTTGTTTTTCTTTCTAAAATAACTAACTAGCTGATTCGGATTGTTGGTGATTGCAATAGTGCGCGCTTTCGCATACTCAAAATGTATTGTATTTGCAGTGAATGACCCCTTGTATTGGTTAGCACGCGTTTTTGATTCGCTAATGCGGTTTGCTGTAAGAGGATGAGAACTTAAAAATTCAGGAATCTGTCCACGGTTTAATTTTGTCTGTTTATTTAATTTTTCAAAAAACGCAGGCATACCTTGAGGATCTATGTTTGCGTCGACTAAAAATTGCATGCCTATTCGATCTGCTTCTTGTTCAAAGCTCCGTGTGTACGCAAGTTGTCTCTCTTGTAATGCAGACTGGGTTGTTATGAGAGCAGCTTGGCCTAGTTCGCCTCCGCCATAAGCAACGGCGAGAATGGAACCTAATAGTGTGAGTGCAGAAATCACACTAAAAGATTTTGCATTTGCGAAGTTGCGCGCAATATGACGTTGCGTAACGTGTGCTATTTCATGTGCAAATACGCTGGCAACTTCGCTTTCTTTTTCGCTTAAAGTGAGAAGTCCGCTATTAATAGCGACAATACCACCTGGTAATGCAAAAGCATTTACTTCTGAGTTCTGAATTAATACAAAAGTGAATGGAAAATTAGAATTTAAACCAGCTGAAGTAATTCTCGTGCCTAAAGAATATATATATTGGCTTAATTCAGGATCATTTGAGACAGGTAAGTGTCCACGTATTTCAGAAATAAGGATTTGACCAAGCTCAATCTCTTTTGAAACGCTTAGTCCTTCACTTGCTGGTCCACCAAGATCTGGTAAATTATTTTCGGCTATCGAGATATGCGGGCCGATAGTTAGTGCTAAACTTAGGATCAAATATCCTATACGTTTAAGGCATTGGTTTGCTTTAAATTGCCAGATTTGGGAGTTATTCATATATCTAAGACTGGCTTGTGAGCAAATCGTTTACATTATTGTAGCGGCTCATTAGTCTAAAAAGCTGATTAATATGATTACCATGGTGTTATTGGGGTTGTTAATTGGGATTAGGGCTACATATCATAATATCATGATATTATAATATAATATTGTAGCTTTGGGCTTATGCGCCTTTACGCTAATATTATGAATGAATTTTCAAGGAGTTTTTAGATGTCTGAGTTTGATCAAGAGTTAGATGCATGCGGATTAAATTGCCCACTTCCTATTTTAAGGGCGAAAAAGGCATTGTCTGGTATGGATGCTGGCAAGGTGTTACATATAATTGCAACTGATCCTGGGTCTGTTAAAGACTTTGAGGCATTTTCAAAGCAAACTGGAAATGAGCTTTTAGATTCAAAAGAAGATGATGGGAAGTTTTATTTCCATATTAAGAAGAAGTAATAAAATAACTATAAAATATTTATTAAGATACTTGTGGCAGTCATCGTCACACTGTAAACAGTCTTAGTTACTCGCTTCGTTATTTAGTGATTAATATGCTCCAGTCATAAAGGCTGGAGCATAATTTTCTGTTGTGAATACAATATAAAAACAGTTACAGCTTAATGCGACATATTATTTCGATATTATTAGAAAATGAAGCGGGTGCTCTATCTAGAGTCTCTGGGTTGTTTTCTGCGCGTGGATATAATATTGAGTCGTTAACTGTTGCGCCAACAGATGACTCTACTGTTTCTCGGATTACAGTGGTAACCGAAGGTAGTGATGAGGTTATTTCGCAAATAGTAAATCAACTAAATAAACTTGTTGATATAGTGAAAGTACTTGATCTTACTGCAGATGAGCATATTGAGCGTGAAGTACTGTTGTTAAAGCTACATGATAATGATGTGGCGAAAGCGATTATCGAAACGTTAACTAATGAGTATAAGGGTCGCGTTGTAAGCGATTCGAAAGACGCGATTGTTGTTGAGATCACCGGTGTTGGTGAGAAGCTAGATCGTGCCATTCAAGCGGTACCATCAGAAATTGTATTTGAGCTTGTGCGTTCAGGAGCACTTGGTATTGCAGCAGGAAAACAAATTTTAAAATTAGAGTCTATGCGGTAAAAATATTAAGTAGACTTTTGAAGGCTTAGTAAACGGAGAATAAGCATGAATATTTATTATGATAAAGACGCAGACCTTTCAGTAATAAAAGGTAAGCAAGTTGCCATTATTGGTTACGGTTCACAAGGCCATGCGCATGCAAATAATTTACAAGACTCAGGCGTAAAAGTAGTAGTAGGTTTGCGTGAAGGGTCATCTTCTTTTACTAAAGCTAAAAACGCAGGTATAACTGCACAATCAATTGAAGAAGCAGTGAGTTCTTCGGATATCATCATGGTATTAGCGCCTGATGAGCATCAAGCTAAGCTTTATAAAGAATCCATAGAGCCAAATATTAAGCATGGTGCAACCTTAGCTTTTGCCCATGGTTTTAATATTCATTTTAAAGGGATTGCGCCACGCGAAGATCTGGACGTAATTATGATTGCACCAAAAGGGCCAGGGCACTTGGTTCGGTCTACCTATACACAAGGCGGTGGTGTGCCAACGTTGGTAGCGATTTTTCAAGACCCATCAGGTAAAGCTAAAGAAACGGCTATTTCATACGCTTCTGCGAATGGTGGTGGTCGTGCTGGAATTATTGAAACTACTTTCAAAGAAGAGACAGAAACAGATTTATTCGGCGAGCAAGCAGTACTTTGCGGTGGCGCTACTGCACTAGTTCAAGCGGGTTTTGAAACGTTAACTGAAGCAGGCTATGCACCAGAAATGGCCTATTTTGAATGTTTGCATGAGTTAAAGCTTATCGTAGATTTAATGTATGAAGGTGGTATCGCTAATATGCGTTATTCGATTTCTAATACAGCAGAGTATGGCGATCTTACACGTGGGCCACGTATCGTTACCGATGAAACTAAAGCCGAGATGAAGAAAATTTTATCTGAGATTCAAGCAGGAGAATTCGCAAAAGAATTCATTAATGAATTCGATACGGGTGCATCAAACATGCAATCTCTTCGTAAAAAAGGGCAAGAGCATCCTATAGAAGATGTAGGCGCTAAATTACGCGGCATGATGCCTTGGATCAGCGCAAATAAAATTGTAGATCAAACTAAAAATTAGTCTTGTAAATAACATGGCAGATGTTGCCATGAAATCTAATTATGATTCCAATTGCTAGAGAAGTACGTGTACTCTTAATTGCAATTGGAGTATTCATAGCGTACGACCATTATATGTTTGGTCTACAAAATGCATGGCCATTTTGGTTATTTTATGTTGTTCTATTGTTCGTGTTTCGTGACTTTAGTCGCGTTGTTCCTTCGCAACCTTTGGCTATCGTTAGTCCTTTGGATGGGAAAGTGTTAAAAGTAGAAGAAGCGTATGACCCCTATCTTAAAAGAGTCGCGCAGTGTATTCATTTAAAACAAGGTGTCCTAGGTGAATACAACGTCCATAGTCCTTGTGAAGGCAAGGTTGAAAATCTATGGGTACTCTCTCCAACCGAACCTACATATTCACAACTTGCGTTACTAATCCACCCTGATCAACAAGATGATGTGGTGATTGCAGCGAATCTTCAGTCAATATTCCGTCATGCCACATGTTCTATGAGTGTGGGTGAAAAGTTAGGTCAGGGTCAACGTTGTGGTTTTATGGCTTTTTCTTGTGAAATCGTCCTATATCTTCCTGCTTCTGCCCATATAACCATAAAGGCAGGACAATCGGTTCGCGCCGGAAGCGACAAATTGGCAGAATTCGTACATGAGAATACTAATAGCCGAACATAATGAGTGAATTAAAACAAAAGCCGCGTAAAGGTATTTACCTATTGCCTAATTTGCTGACTACGGGAGCATTGTTTGCAGGCTTTTACGCCATTATTGCTTCAACAGCAGATCGATTTGAGCATGCTGCCATTGCGATTGTGGTAGCCATGTTGTTGGATGGTTTTGATGGTCGTGTCGCACGTATGACACAAACCAGCACTGAGTTTGGTTCTCAGTATGACAGTCTTTCTGACATGGTTTCATTCGGGGTAGCACCATCATTGGTGATGTATTTTTGGGCGTTGATTCATTTCCAAGGTTATCCGGTAATGTCAAAGCTGGGTTGGCTGGTGGCATTTTTCTATACCGCGGCTGCAGCTTTGCGTTTAGCAAGATTTAACACACGTATTGGGGAAGATAACAAAAGATATTTTCAGGGTTTACCTAGTCCGGCAGCTGCCGCTGCGATGGTTGGGTTTATTTGGGTGTGTCATGACTTGCAGTTGTCGCGTGCGGATTTTGCAATTCCGGCATTAATTATCACTATTTTGTTAGGTGCAGCAATGGTGAGTAACTTTAGTTACTACAGTTTTAAAGATATTAGCCCAAGTGAGCGGGTACCGTTTTATGTTTTACTTGCGATTGTAATTGGTTTTATTTTGGCGTCCCTAGACACACCAAAATTATTTTTTGCATTATTTGCAGTCTATGCATTGTCTGGACCGCTAACTCATGTAATCCGTTTAAGACGTAAACGCCAACAACGTTTGTTAGATGGGCGGGATAAAGATATAAACCCAGAAATAGATCCAGATATCGATTCAAACATCGATCCAAACATTGATCCAAATATCGATAAGTAAAGCCCAGCAGTTCTTAAAAATAAGCTAAATACCCAATTTAGCTTACCGTTGGTAATTAAGGTGTAGAAATATCATGTTTATACCGCTATATTCTACTAATGGATAAG
>CAYXVH010000198.1:0-4580 GCA_964468615.1 uncultured Thiotrichales bacterium
CAAATACCTCAGCCTTCTGGAGGCTTGTTCGTGGAAAAGACATCCGGGCAATTGCTTTTTCGTACAAAGAACAAAATATATTGGGACCAATTGATGCTGACTTGGGTTCTGCATGTTGTCCAAATCAAGCAAAACTATACATGACAGTAAGAAGGGAGAAAGCAGAAGCAATGGGTGATGACAAACCGTAAGTGGTGCACCATCTTCAGAATTAAAAATTGGGCCATCGACGCATACGCGTTTCATGGCAACAACCTTATCGTTTTCTTTAAATGGCACAACGCATCCTGCGCAGCCACCTACAGCACATGCCATGTGTTCTTCTAGGGAAAGTTGGCAAGGGAGACTATGTCGTTTAGCGAATGCCGCAACCGCTTGCAGCATGGGGGTTGGACCGCAGGAAAAAATTTCTACACCTCTTTTATCATCTAAGCTCTCTACCCATTTTTCTGCGAGTTCGTGTACGTAGCCTTGGTAGCAGCCCTGATAGTTTTGTTGGCTGGTGAGTCGTGATGCCACCCCCCAATCATCGAGGAGAGGCATTGCAGCGATGGCGTCGTTTGGAATGCCTGGCATTAATATTTTTGAAGGTTTGGCGGTAAAGGGGAATGGAATTTCTGAACCCATGATGACAAAAGGATGTAAATCTTTATTGCTGCGCAGTGTATCCGCTAGGAAAACCATCGGAGGAATACCAACGCCACCACCGAGTAATAATGGATGCGTTGTGGATTTGCTAACTGTGAATTCATTTCCAATTGGACCTAAGCATTGGATGTTATCGCCGGTTTTGCGAGTAGATAAAAGCGAGCTGCCTTGGCCGACTACTTTGTAAAGAATATCGATGTGGCCGGTTTGCTTATCTGCCCGCATGATGGAGTAGGGTCGACGCATCCCTAGTTGTTGATCGCATTGTAAATGCACGAAATTACCTGCACGTGCGCGTTTTGCGCATTTGGGTGCATGTAGAGTTAGAAAATATTGTCCTGCGGCGAGAGCTTCTTGGTTTACAACAGATGAAGTTTCTTCAAAGATGGTATTTCGATTGGTGTTCAGTTTGAAATTCCTTGGTTATATTTACTGTAAATTAGTTTCGTAGATTAATTTTCCATTAAGAATGGTGTGCGTTACACGACCATTCAACTGATCACCTAATAGCGGTGTATTTTTGCCTCTACTTAACATGTTCTCACTATTAAGAATCCAGCTATGTTTTAAGTCCACTATGCAGGCGTCAGCATTTGCCCCTACACAAAGATTTCCTGCTGGAATGCCTAAAATGTCTGCAGGCTGTTGGGTGACTAAATTTACAGCATCACTTAAAGTTAAAGCATCTTCTTTTACTAATTCTAAAGTTAAAGGCAGTAGTGTTTCTAATGTGGAACTACCGGGCTCTGTAGATTGAAACGGAGCCAGCTTAGCTTCAATTTCATGCGGTTGGTGGTCTGCGCAAATAGCTGAGAGTGATCCATCCTGAAGACCTTTACGTAAACCTTCTCGATCATCTAGTGTTCTAAACGGAGGTTGGTTGTGACACAAACCGTCAAAGCCTTGGATTTCTTGGTCTGTAAGATACAAGTGCAAAATACTAGTGTCTGCAGTGATCGGTAATTTGTCAAATCGTGCACGAGAAATCATGCTTACTGAACGATGGGTAGAGATGCGACAAAAATGTGTGCGTACTTGAAGTTCTTCGATTAATGCTATTTGGAATGCAACTGCAGCGGTTTCTGCTGCCGCTGGTATGCCGGGTAAACCTAAGCGAGAGGAAGTAATGCCTTCGTGTACACAGCCGTGATTGGCCAGCGCATGTACGAGTGGGTATGAGAACACGGTTAAGTCTTGGCTGCTGGCGTATTCCATTGCGCGACGTAACACCAAAGAGCTTTTCATTGGATGAAATACGTTACTTACACCGACGCAACCGGCTGCTTTTAGTGCTGCCATTTCACTTAGGTTTTCACCGTTGAGATTCGTAGTCAAAGCGCCAATAACATATACATGAGATTGGCCACTGCTTTGTGAAAGTTGTTCGATTAATTCTACCTGTGCGGGAGTGTCGATAATGGGATCGGTTGTAGGCAAACAGGCTAGACTAGTGATACCTGCTGCTGCTGCTGCTTTTGTTTCGGACTGCACGGTGGCTTTATGCTCATGTCCGGGTTCGCGCAGGCTTGCAGATAGCTCGACTAAACCTGGCAGCACTAAATTGTTTTTTGCATCAATGCACTGGTCGGCTTGCCAGTCTGCAGGCTGTTTGCCAATTGCAATAACTTTGCCGTCAGCAATATACACATTCGCTTGTTGATTGATTTCATTTTTTGGGTCGACAAGATGGCCATTTATAATTTCAAGTTTCATCAGTTGTTGCTCCCTGTATCAAGGGAGTCATCTGAACTCATTGCAAGAGACAAAATAGCCATGCGTACCGCAATGCCATATTCAACTTGCTGCAATATGACAGACTGTGGGCCATCTGCCACCTCAGAGCTTATTTCGACGCCGCGATTGATTGGCCCTGGGTGCATTACAATTGCACTGGGTTTGGCGATGGCTAAACGTTCAGGTGTTAATCCATATAATTGGAAATATTCATGTTCACTAGGAATGAAGCCACCTTGCATACGCTCTTTTTGTAATCTAAGCATAATGACTACATCTACATCGCGTAAGCCTTCCCTGCAGTTTTGAAAGACTTCGACTCCAAGTTGTTCTACATTTGCTGGTAGCAAGGTTCTTGGTGCAATTACTCGTATTTCCTTGGTGCCTAATAAATTAAGCGCTTCAATTTGTGAGCGTGCAACACGCGAATGTAAAATATCTCCAACAATAGCAACACTCAGTTTAGAAAAATCTATGAAATGTTTGCGAATGGTAAACATATCTAACATGGCTTGGGTGGGATGGGCATGCCTTCCATCACCTGCATTTATAACGCTGACATGTGAATCTACATATTTACTTATTAATTCTGCAGCACCGCTTTCGGGATGCCGAACAACAAACATATCAGTGTTCATGGCTTGCAAATTAAATAATGTGTCGAGCAGGCTTTCGCCTTTAGTAGTCGCAGAAGTGGCAATATTAATATTCAACACATCAGCTGAAAGTCGCTTAGCTGCTAATTCAAACGTAGTTCGTGTACGTGTACTAGGCTCAAAGAAAAGATTAACAATGGTTTTGCCGCGTAATAGCGGGACTTTTTTCACTGCGCGATCATCTACACTGGTAAACGATTCTGTAGTATCTAATATATGATGTAGATCTTCAGTGCTAAGTCCGTCTATTTGTAAAAAATGCCGCATTATTATTTATGTTTTGTTTTGCTTATCTTTATTATCAATAACTTCTAGAATTTTCAGCTCTAATGGATTTGGGCCGCTTAACTTGATGTGTTGGGTGGCGTCTAAGGTAAGTGTGCTAGCAACTACATCTGCTTGTATGGGTAGCTCGCGGCCATTGCGCTGTACTAAAACCACTAAACTTACTGAAGCGGGTCGACCGTAATCAAATATTTCATTTAAAGCTGCGCGTACGGTGCGCCCGGTATGTAAAACATCGTCGACCAATACAATATGTCTGTCATTTACGTTCAAAGGTAATTTAGAAGGCTTTACGGTTGGCTGTATGCCAGCTCGGCTAAAATCATCACGGTAAAACGTAATATCTAGCACGCCAAGTTTGTCTTTATTATTTAATAAAGATTGCAATTGTTTAGCTACCCATACACCACCGGTTTGAATGCCAATAAAAACCGGATTATCGATTTTATGTTCGGCTAAATAGTTGTTGAGACCTTTGGCAAGATCTTCTAGTAGTTGTTGGGCATTTAGCTCGGTCATAACTTTAGTTTTGTGGCATCTTTAGATGAAAACCACGAATCAAGAATGATAGCAGCAGAGGCTTTATCTATATCCATCTTATTAATTTTTTTTCGTTGTCCTTTGCTGCGTAAATCTTTAAGAATTTCATAAGCCTTCACTGAAGTATTCGACTCATCAATGGTCTCTACCGGTAAATGGTAGCGTTTATTCAGGCTTTTGCAAAAATTCTGCACTTGTTTTTGAATGGCATTATTATTTTGTGTAGCGTGATTCACCGTGCCTACGATAAGTGTGCTGGGCTGCCACTCTTTAATTATAGTGGTGATTTCATCCCAAGGGATGCCAGAAGGTGGAACAAGGATAGTGGTAAGCGGGTTGGCGGTTTGCAGATCTATAACACCAATTGCGATACCTATTCTTCGTTGTCCGTAGTCAAATCCTATTACACTAGACATAGCACTTGAGGTTAAGTGTAACGGCTTTTAGGCTGGAAATGTTGCCAGATATTAAGCTGGGGATATTAAAAATAAAGCTATGCATGTCCTGACTGATTAGAGATCAGATGTAAATCTACGCCAATTTTAGTTGCTGCACTTTGCCAGCGCTTTTCTATTGGCGTGTCGAAAATAATGTCAGCTTCGTATGGCACGGTAAGCCAAGCGTTAGCAGAGAGTTCCTGCTCCAATTGACCGGCTCCCCAGCCTGCATAGCCAAGTGCTATTAGGGTGTTTTCGGGACCTTTGCCTTGTGCAATCG
>CAYXVH010000199.1:0-5790 GCA_964468615.1 uncultured Thiotrichales bacterium
AAAAGCAGCATCCCTACTGGTATAAAAATGAGCCGTTTCTTTATGTTCATCCTTTATCTCCTCTACTTTTCGCTATCGATACTGCCCACAACGCACAACATTGGCATTAGGTTGACGTATTTCACAAAAATTTTTTATTTACACAGAAACAGCGCTAACTAACTGATATTTTTACATATAGATCCATATAAAAAGTAATGAATTAATAAACTTATTGCTCAATTTTCCAGCAGGATCGACAGCATACATATTGGTTAATATTTATCGCCAAATGTATTAAGATTCATATGGTTACGGGAAACTACAGCTTACTTTTAGCGCAGAGCCCATCGATTTATATTTAGGGAGAGAATATCTTAATGACCACTCTGGATTACCCAACAAAAGAGCAGCAAGCCGATACACATGAGCTTGAACGTGGTCTTGAGATTCCCGTACTTGAAGCATCTGAAAACGAATTAGCCTCACTGCGTTCTGCTTATGAAGCTGCAAGCTCAATACGTGATGACTTACAAACCAAACTTAAAACTGCAGTCGAATATTCTAATGAACAAGCTAAGCTACTTGATGAGATAAAAGACAAACCATCTGAGGTTGCCGAATTAAAAGCTTTGCTTGGCAAAGCTACTGAACAAAATAATATTCTCAGCAACAATTTACAAGAACGTGAAATTGAAATTCAAGACCTTAACGATGAAATAACCTTTCTACGTGAGAATATTTCTGACTTAGAACCGTTAAAAATACAGCTCGATCACGCTGATAAAGACAATCGAGTTCTTAGCAAAAAATTACAAGAACGTGATAGTGAAATTGAAAGTCTTAACGAGAAATTTTCTGTACTACGCTCTAAAATTATTGATATCCAAGATTTAAGAACACAGCTTAAGCAAGCAGATGGCGACAACCAAACATTAATTAAATCCCTTGAAGATCAACGCATACAATTAACCAATCGAATTGAAGAACTAGATAGTCAGATCTCATCGTTTAGCTCTATTAAAAAAGAATTCGATGCTCGTGGTGCTGAGCTGAAAGCGTTACAAGATGAATTAGGACACTCTGATAACAAAATCTACCAACTTACCGGTGAAATAGAACAGCGCACTGAAAGAGAAAACGTATTACAACAACAGATTGAGAAAAATAAGAAATCTAATGAACTACATGAAATCAAAATTCAAGCGCAAGAACTACAATTAGCTGAATTAACGGAGATACAGACCAAGCTTATTGATCGTGAAAATAAAGTTACAGAGCTTAACCAAACAATAGAAGCTGAACGCAAGCGTACACGATCACTTGAAACCGAAATGAATGAAGCTCGTATGATAGTTGATAGCTTACAAACTAAAATTGAAAGTGCTAATCAAGCTATTCCAAGCCTGGAAAAAAATCTCCGCCTGCGGGAAGATAAGATAACTGCACTTGTAGAAGAACTAGCTGCACAAGAAGGGCGGCTTGAGTCCTATAGTACTTCAATTAATTTACGTGACAGCAAGATTACTTCACTTGAAAATGTAATTAACCAAGCCAAAGAACAAGTTTCACCTCTACGCAATGAGCTATCCACACAAGAAACAAGAATTCGCGAACTTGAAAAACTGTTTCAAGAAGCCAAGAAAATAGTTCCAATCTCTAATCGAGAAGAAGTTAAATAAGCTAGCTTTTAATAAATTATTTAACAACTCTCTAGTAGTTTACGAATACATTTATCAACTTCATCAGCGCTCACCTCACCCTTCTCAAATAAGGAGCTACATAGATTTGCTGCAGCCATCGGTTGTGAAGATTTCTGCTGAAATAAATCTAGCGCTGAACCGCCTCCATTTGCGATGTCCTTAATAACCAGCGGGCTTAACATGCCTGCAGATTCTAGCACTGGGCACTGAGCAACATTATGAATAGCAGTAAGTAACTTAGGCCCAATAAATTGAGGCGGCATGCTGCCAATATTATTGATCAACAAACGTTCTGCTGTATCTATATAAAAGTCTAAAAAAGAATTCCCTTTTTTAAACATCATAAATGCATTATGAACTTTGACGTGCGCAGTAAGCTTTTTTGAATTAATTTTTGCATTCTGCACCCATACTTCTCGACCCACTGCATATTTTTCATTTGGCAGATGTAATTTTTCTGGTAAAAAAATAAGAAAATCAGCATCACACCACACTACTGTTTCATAGCCTTCAGCTAAAAAGCTTTTTAGTGCTTTTAAGCGCGCCAAATCTGTAGCAATCACACGTTGCATCTTGGTCTTTTCTAATATCGAATCCGATACATATTCAAATAGCTCATCGCCGATGAATTTATAGTCAAAATTATTCGATTCAGACCAGTTATGTACTGAATTTAAACATTCCTGAAACCATTTAGCAGGCAATGGTTGCCGATGTGACTGAAGAATAAGTGTATTTAGCATTATTTTTGCAATAAAAAAGACGAAAAAGGCATAGCCCTTTTCGCCCTTGATCTAGTAATAGTTATCCTAATAGATCGGCATTCACTATATTTTCTGCGAACCCTTGGTATGCACCTTCAAATTGTTTTGCCATAGAGTCTGGAAAAGCGTGAAACTCTCCTTTATTAAGTGCCTCAAGAATACTATCCGCCACTATGCTAGGAGGTTCTGCAATTTCACCGATACCAGCCGCATCAGCCATATCGGTGGCTATTGGTCCCGGGTGCACACTCACTACAGTTGTGCCTTGCTCTTTTAAAAGATCGCGCAAAGCCTGAGTAATGGAATACGCTGCAGCCTTAGATGCACTATAGGTTGCAAAGGGTGCAAAACTTTTTATCGATGCAAGTGAATTGAGTTGAATTAACGCTCCACCATCATTAGCTTTTAACACTGGTGCAAAAGCCTGCGCCATCCTTACCAAACCCGATACATTCATATCCATTTCATATGCCATGCTATCCAATGCATTAGTATCAAGAGGCGTAGATGTTTTGAGCACTCCCGCATTGTTGACCACAATATCTACATCTGTAGCTTTACGCGCTGCCTGTTTGATGGTTTCAGGTTTTTCTAAATCAATATGTATAGCTTCAACACGCTCACCGTATCGATCTGTTAAGGGTTTAGCAGAATCTAAATTTCTAACCGCTGCATAGACTTTTTTAACGCCACCTTTATCTAGAAAGGTTTCTACAATTACTCTCCCAATGCCACGGTTAGCACCCGTTACTAATGCCGTTTTACCTTTTATATTATATGAAATTGTCATGGATTTACCTCTTTATTGTTTGCTACATTGATTATCTCAAACCACTTCTGACCGAGTAGTTAAACTGTATATAGCTGACAGAATTTATATCGAGTGTATTACAAAAACACTATACGATTAACCAATATCGCATACCGTTTTAGCATTAATTAAAATAGGTGGAAATTATGAACATCCATGAAAAAATTAATTACGTTGAATTCCCCGCCAAAGACATTAATTCCGTAAAAGAGTTTTTTACTGCCGCCTTTGATTGGACATTTACCGACTATGGACCTGACTACACTGCATTTGAAAATCAGGGTCTTGATGGAGGATTCTTCACCTCCGATTTAACCACCTCCACTAAAGATGGCAGTGCACTCATTGTTTTTTACAGTAATACTTTAGAAAAAACGCAAGCAAAAATTGACAAAGCAGGTGGAACAATCATTCAAGAAATATTTACTTTCCCAGGCGGTCGTCGCTTTCATTTCACTGACCCGAATGGCAATGAGTATGCAGTCTGGTCAGATATATAAGCTGTCGTAAACAGCCTGTTTATCGTTTAAACACTACAATTTAATCATACTTTTTTATTACATTCCTGCTACTGCTTATAAACTAGTTAGCATAGTTGAATTACCTTTACACTGGCTTCGGGAAATAGGAAGGACACACCATGCTTATACTTCTACAAACGCTGTTTTTTTTCGTTGGTGTATTATTCACGGGCTTTCTTCTAATTGAAGGTTGGCTCAGCCAAGCTGTTTGGGCAAAGGACTGTAGTCAAGGCTTACTAGCTAATATCTCTAGAGTAGACTCATGGTTATCTAAAACACATAAGGATAAAGATCCTAATTGGTACTGGGGCTTTATGGGTTTTTACGGCGTAGCTTTTCTGTTTTTTATAATCGTATTAATTTTTTAACACGATAATCTCTTATGATGTAAATACACAGAAATATTTATGTCGTTAATTTAAAAATAGCTATAAGTTTAAGATTAAGTAATACAGCTCACTTTTTATTATTCTTTCGCCACTCCCAAGGCTTAACTCTTTGGCTTTCTGATAATTTCCATATACCTAGTTTATTTTCCTCTGCTTGTGCTTGATATTGGAATAGTTTCTTAGAAACTGCATAGCGGTCATAAACGTAAGCATAACCTTGTTGCACCAACTCACCATTCACCCAAATATCGTTTATATAAACATGTCCGACGATGCGGCCATATTGATCGCGATCAAACTCCTCCACCGAAACGGTTTTCCCAGACACATAATCTTCCAATGCTTTTCGCGACTGCTTCCAAAACGGCTGATTACGTTCAGGAGCATCAATTTCTGCCAATCGAATACGGACTTCTTTGCCTTGCTGAATAATATTGATTGAATCTCCATCCAGCACTTTCACCACCTTACCTTCATAAACTTCATTAAAAGCAAAGTCTTCACATGCAACTATGCTGAGCAGGAAAACAAACCATAGAACTATCTTGCTTTGCTTCATACGCTCTATTGTAAAGCAGGAATGAATACTCTTTTAATTAAGACTTACTATTGCGTGAATAGCTTAACTGGCCCGCAAAAAATGATGCACAACCTGTGATCAAAGTTACCAACGAAATGATTAACAACTTAGTGTATTTATGTACATCACCTAACCATTGAGTATAGCCTGATGATTCAAGAAAATAGAGCCCAGCACCTAATATGGCGATCATAAAAGAAAATAAATAACTCCAACTTGGAATATTTTTTTGTTTGCCAAAAATAGAGAAAAATACCACTGGTGCTAAAAATAATGATGCAGTGCCACTTACCGCTACAGCACTAAAAAGATCTTGATTACCAAAAAACACACATAACAATCCCAATAACATAAACACCAGCATAATCGCACGGCCATTTTTCACACTTGTACCTACAAGTTTCATATCAACAGCAATTAATTTTGCAGAACTAGATAAAGTACTATCTAGTGTAGACATCGCAGAAACAACTAACGTGGTACTAAATAGCAGCATTGGCCAATCACCCAGTAAGCGCATCAACACCGTATTCAAAGTGTCACCTTCTCCTGCATGTGCACCCGCCCAAACACCCAAGAAACCAAATACGATAATACAAATAATGCTAATCCAAGCCGCATGGTAAAAGCTTTTACGCGTAGTATCTCTATCCGCTATAAATCCTCGATCCATCATTACTGGGTCGTGCATTGGATAACTCCAAATTTGCAACAACGCAACTAGCATTAATATTGGACCAGGTTGATCAAATTGAAATTCTTTAAAAGCTAAATCTGCAATTGAAAATTGACCACTACCTAATACCGTGGCGAGCAACATTAAAAGCACAAATACAAAGATACTCATCTGCAAAACATCCGTTTTCAAAGAGGCATGTAATCCGCCTAACATGGAGTACAGTAAAGTGACTGCAGAAAAAGCAATGATGGCTAGTATATAAGCATTCGAACCTGCTATTCCAAACAGCATGCCTATCACTAGTAAGTTAGCAAATACTTCACTTACTAGACGAATGATGATCACAACATTGTAGCAAGTAACA
>CAYXVH010000200.1:0-5253 GCA_964468615.1 uncultured Thiotrichales bacterium
CCATAATTATATATTTGGCTGCTTATGCAAAATAGGCATCTCAAAACCTGAGGATCAAGCTTATTAAGTTCAACAATTTTTAAATCAACGCTACAACTCATGCAATTTGCGGAGGAAACAAAATGATATCAATACCTAAAAAAGGAACTCCCGAACGCGAAAGACTCATCGCGACTCATAAGGAATGTATCGAATCTATGAAAGGTGTACCCGGCTGCACCATCATGAAGTGTGAAACTCAAGGCGACACCACCAACATATCAGGTGGATTTCAAGAAGACCCTTTACTAAACAAAGTTCTTATTCGCATGCGTACTGCTATGCCAGGAAACTTTGGAGGAAAGTTAGTAGTGATCTGTACAAAAGTGGAAAAAGAATGGCGTATTGGACGTCTTGCAGGAGTTCGTGGAGTTCCACCAACATTTGTTGGTAAAAAAGTTTATGACAATGAACAAGATCCGCAGCACGATATCTTCTTAATGCGCTTAGATGAGTTAGATGAAGAGGATGGATATCCAGAGCACTTTAATGAAGGTTGGAAACGCCGTAACGATCACTGGACGGTAACCTAGATAACGGCTTACGCACTATAAATAAAATAATAATTTATTTGAGGAGAACATAATATGTGTGCAATGAGATTAACGGGTTACGCTGATAAGTTTGGCGTCCACCCCGGAGATACAATTAAATTCCATGTGAATTGTGACGGACCCAAGAAATATGATTGCCAAATCGTAAAAATGATTCATGGCGACACTAATCCACGCGGTCCTGGTTTTATTGAAAAAAAAGTTTCTGCAAAATGTAATGGAGACTACAAAGGCAGACCACAAACTATCTACAGTGGTTCGTATGGTTACACAGATGACTTCAGTCACTTTCAAGTTGAATCTTTTACCATGCAGTGTTGGATTTGGCCGACTACGCCAAAAACGCATCCAAAGTATTGGCGTCATGGTGCGCAAGGTTTAATGACAAAATGGTCTAATGGCAAAGGCTATGGATTATTCATCAACGAAGATGGTTGCTTAGAATTACGCATCAACAACAAAAAGGTTAGCACAGGGGCTCCCATTCGTGATCATGCATGGCATTTTGTTGCTGCCACGTTTGATGCCAAAACAGGCAAGGCTACGCTTTATCATGAACCACAAATTCAATATGCCTTGGATCCTGATATCCCACCTGTAACTGAGAAAATTAGCGGTAAAATCCAACACACAGATGGCGTTCCATTCGCAGTAGCAGCGTACGCAGATGGTGCAAGTTCAAATGCCCAAGCGCAAGCTTCGCGTCCTGCAGGCATGATCATGACAGGCCATTACAATGGTAAAATTGATAGTCCAAGACTTTGTAGACAAGCATTAAGTCGACAAGATATTGAGACTATGAAACTTGGCGCACAACCGGGTTTAACCGAACGCCGACATAGTGGTCCTACAGGTCCATTATCTGAAGCTATAGTCGGTGCGTGGGATTTCTCAGATGGAATTAATACCATGGTAGGTATGGATCACGGTCCATATTTATATGACTTAGAAATAGTCAATTGCCCAACTCGAGCAATGACTTGATATAATTTTTCAGGCCACAACTTTGATTGGAAACACGCACCTGAAGAATACGGTGCGATCCATTTTCACGATGACGATGTCGATGATGCACGCTGGGATGTTGATTTCGAATGGGATGTGCCTACAGGCACAGACAGCAAGTTCTATGCTGCAAAACTCACCACGGATGCCGGCGACGAAGAGTACATTCCGTTTTGGGTGGTTCCACATGTAGGCGAAGAGACCGCTAAAATTGCCTACATGGTGCCAACGATTAGTTATATGGCATATGCAAACGAACACCTTGCAAATAATGCAGGTGGTGCAGAATTGCTAGTGTACCGTGTGCCAATCATGCAAGACCAAAACATGTTTTTAAGTGAACACCGTGAATATGGTGGATCGATTTATGACACCCATACTGATGGTAGTGGTCTATGTTTATCTTCACGCTTACGACCCATTTTAAGTATTCGTCCGAAGTACGATCACTTTTTAATGCAAGCCCCGTGGCAATACCCTGCTGATCTTCACATGATCTATTGGCTTGAAGAAATGGGCTACGAGTATGATTGTATAACTGACGAAGATGTAACTTATGATGGTCTATCACGACTTGAGAATTACAATGTCGTAATTACTGGTTCTCACCCAGAGCACAATAGTGGTCCACAACTGGATGCATTACATAACTATACACAACAAGGCGGACGCTTGATGTATATGGGTGCAGACGCATGGTATTGGATACATTCCTACCATCCTGCTTATGAAGATTTGGGTCGCGGCATCGTTACTGAAATGCGGCGTTGTGAATCCGGCATTCGTACTTGGCGCGCTGACCCGGGCGAATACTATCACCAAGGTACTGGTGAACTTGGTGGCATGTGGCGTTATCGCGGTCGTTATTTACATTCGGTAGCGGGTACAGGTATGTCTTCAGAAGGATTTGATATTTCTTCTTACTATTCACGAACCTATGAAAGTAAAGATCCTCGCATATCTTGGGCATTTAATGGTATCGACTATGACGAGAAAATTGGTAACTTTGGTTTAGTTGGTGGCGGTGCCGCAGGTACGGAACTCGACATTGTCGACACCATGTTAGGTTCGCCTCCACACACTTTAGTCGGTGCAACTTCTGCGGGTCGTCATACTGAAGCTTACCTTTTGGTAATGGAAGACTATGGATTTAGCCAACAAGGTATTGATGGCACTCAACATCCGCGCGTACGTTCCGATATTGCTTTTCATGAAACGCCCAATGGTGGTGGATGTTTTGCATTCAGCTCAATTGCTTTCTGCGGTTCACTTCCATGGAACAACGGCAAGAACAATATTTCTACATTAGTAGGAAATGTTTTGAACCGCTTCATGAAAGATGGGCCATTACCTCCAGCACCTAAGAGCGCTTACATCCATCGTGGACGTGCAGACCACGACCCAGCGATGAATAAGAAAGCGAAGTAAGGCTTAGTACTTTTTGTAATATGCTAGCTGACTTATGTAAACCTAGTTATTTCAAAATGTGTAAACCTCCAAAGCGTCATTGACACAATCAGGTGTCAATGACGCTGAAGACAATAAAATTCTGAACGTTGGGTGGTGCAATATGGATTTTCATCCAGACATGGGTTTCGTAGAGGATGGTGTAGATTTCACCAACAAAGACTTATATAAATCTACAAGCCTACCCTTTGGTCAAGCTACAATTCTTCCACCCTTTTCATATCAATCAAAAATTTTTAGTGATTTAGAGGATGAAAAACTCTGGACGCGCAATTGGATAGCCGTCGGGTTCACCGATGAAATTCCAAATGCTGGAGATCTGTTACCCTTTACAGTCGGACATCATGGTTTACATGTGCAACGACAAGAAGATGGTAGTTTAATAGGTCGGTTTAATAAAGCCCAACATGGTGGATGTCGCGCCGTGCCACTGCAATGCCAAACAGGCAAGAAAACTAAATGCTCTTTTACCTCTTGCGGTTATAGTCGTGACCGAAATGTTATTCGCGTAGAAGAAATTGGTGAGAATACGCCCACCATGCATCAATATTTAGGACTAATTCCTGAGCGATTATTGCCTGTAAAAGTCGAAGTCTTTGGCTCAATTATTTTTATAAATCTTGATCATGAATGCAATAATCTCGCAGATGAATACTCGGCAGTAGCAAAGAATATTGAATTACTTTTAAACGAAGACTTTACTTTACAAAGTAATGAATGGCTTGAATGCACCTCAAATTGGAAATTTGCTGGACGCGCTTTCTTTGATGGAAATAATAGTTGCAATAGTATTTCAAATAATGACGATAAAAATATTTACAACTGCTTTATAAGTCCAAATATTTCTACTCATGAAGTTGGCCTAAAAATTGATGATGTTATTGAAGATGACATGGACAACTTACAACTATGTTGGTTATTTCCTAACTTAGTGCTTATCCAACATCCGGATTTTCTTGTAAGTGTAATTCTGCAACCCACAAGTATGGGCGAATCCACATTACGTACTTCTCTATATACAAAAGAAAATAAAGCTAATAGCGATGCATCCCACCTGCCAACAGATTTTCAAGCATACATACAATCAGTCACATCCAAAGCACAACAAATGCAAAGTCAAGCGGATGAGCTAACCGCGCCCGGCGCACCTGAACTAAAAAATAGCATGATTCCAATTGAAACGAATTTAGCAGGCTACTCTTTTCATCGTTACATAACTGAAAAAATTGAAACAGAACATGAGTATTACTGGAATGCACCACTATATAGCAACAATATTGGGCGTTAGTAGTTACGAAGCATAAAAAATGATAAAGAAATAAAAGACTAATAATGGAAAATAAAAAGGGAAACAATATGAGCCAAGCACGTCAAGCATATAACAATGACGATTATGAAAAAGCACATGAAATTTGGCTAATACAAGCTGAAGATGGCAATTCTGAAGCACAAGCGTGGCTTGGATCTTTATACGCTAACGGAGAAGGTGTAGATGCCGATGACAAAAATGCTTTATCTTGGTATGAAAAAGCAGCTGAACAAGGCAACTCCATGGCTCAGGCTAATGTAGGTGCTATGTACTATATGGGGCAAGGTACAAGTAAAAATGTCGATAAAGCAATTAAATGGCTGATAGCTGCTGCTGAGAATGGCGATGTTAATGGACTATTTAATTTAGCGGTTATATATACAAAAGGTGAAGATGTTGAAAAAAATCCAGAACGAGCTGCAGAGCTATATCAACAAGCATCTGAACAAGGCCATTACCCTTCACAATCACGTCTAGGTTATATGTACGCACATGGGCAAGGTGTAAAAAAAGATCGTATCAAAGCCTATTTATGGTTAAGCCTTGCAGCGCAACATGGTATTGGTACGGCACTTAGTGAACTCGAATCAATTGTGAAGAGCATGTCGGCAGAAGAAAAAGCGATGGGTGCAACTCTATCAGAGCAATGGCGCAACAAAACAGGGGCCAACAAAATGCAGGTTGCAATGCAACCAACCCCATCTAATTAAACTACATACCAAAAATCGATCAAATTATTATTTACAAGATATATTTATGATTTATAGCGTACAACAAATCAAATTTGAAATTCTTGCATATATTAAAGAATTTGGTGGTGATTTTAGTGACTGGTATGTTGGTATAGCTGCCGACCCTAAAGGCACCATGTTTCAAACC
>CAYXVH010000201.1:0-6910 GCA_964468615.1 uncultured Thiotrichales bacterium
AACTGTTGCCTTTTGTGAATTGTTTTGTGAGTTGTTCTAGCTTGCTTGTAACGTCATCTACGCTAATTAAATTCATTACGCCATCATATTCTAATTTTGTGCCCCATTTAAGTTCATTGGCTGGTTTGTTCTTAAATTTTATTGCTGCTTCATTATATTTGTCTACACACCAGTCTTGACTTAGGTATGGGCCACTGCGTTTAGGGTTGCTTGCGGCGTGTAATCCTAGCACAGGAGTTTTAAAACCAGTTGCCATGTGTGCAGGGCCTGAGTCGGGTGTAATAATTGCGTCAGCATGTTTTAACAGCGCCAGAAACTTTTTCAAAGTATCTTTTCCAATTAAATTTGTCGCTTGTGTTTTCATCAACTGTACAATATTTTCACCAGTTACTTTTTCTAATTTGGATGAGCCGCCACATAAAATAACATTTGCATTTAAAGATTGAATGGCAAAATCAGCAACAGCAGCATAGCGTTCACTACTCCAGTTACGTTTTGGGTGACTGGAGCAAGGGCTTATTATTAAATTAAAACGATTGTTATCAATGTGTTGATTCGCAAATTTTTGTGCATCATCAGAAATTTCATACTTCCAAGTAAGTTCGCGTTCATTTAAGCCAAGATACTCAACAAAGCTAAAAAAACTATCTAAGACATGTTGTTCAGATGCTGCTGGTATACTTTCATCTATAAATAGTGAGTGTAGATCTTTTGCGCGCGCTTTGTCGTAACCAAGTTTGAGTTTAGCGGGTATAAGTGTACTGATAAAATTAGCTCGCAATGATACTTGTGCGCAAATCAATACATCAAAGAATTGTTTTCTCATTGCTTTTGCAATTGATCGATAGCTTGCAATAGCATTGGATTTATCAAATATGATGAAATCGATGCCAGGAAGGTCCTTGACTAAATCAGCCTCACTTTTACCAATAACCCAGGTAAGCTTGGTACTAGGCCAGTATTTTTGCAGGGTATGTACTATGGGGATCATATGAGTTACATCGCCAATAGCGGATAAGCGCAGTATACAAATCGAGCTTGGCGGATGTTTCATTATGGAGTTAAACCAGTAGAATCAAATAGGTAGAATTAGATTTAAAGTCAAAAACAAAAACTCAAGAAATGTAATGAAAGGTATTGCAATCAACTATGAGGGTGATGATATCGTTGCCCACAATAAATTACTATTCGAAACGTTTCCGCAAACGTTATTTGACCCTAATTACCTTGCATCTAACTCATTGCTAAGTATCAATGATGCTGTACTGCAGCATGGAAGAGGGAAGGTTCATGGTTTTGAATATAATGAAATAAACTTAGTATTGCGTCACTACCGTCGTGGTGGCGTCCCAGCAAAATTCATAAATGATAAATATTTATGGACAAGCTTGGCTAAATCCAGAGCCATGCGGGAAATGGAAATATTGTTTACGATGCATGAAGCTGGACTTCCAGTACCAAGACCGGCGGCAGCGCATATCCATAGAAATGGATTAACTTATCAAGCAGACATCATCACAGTTTTGATACCCAATGCAAAAACACTCAGTTCCATGCTGGTAGAGAGTTCTGTTTCTAGCGAGGATTGGCAGAGAGTGGGTCAGGTTATCAAAAAATTTCATCAGCACAATTGTCATCATGCGGATTTAAATGCCCATAATATTATGCTGGATCAGCAAAAAGAGGTTTATCTAATCGATTTTGATAGGTCCATTGTTAAGGCTTCATCAGGCAAATGGAAGATGCAAAATCTAGAGCGACTCAAGCGTTCGCTAGAGAAATTAGCGAATAGCAATAAAGGTTTTCATTACAATCCAACAGACTTTTCATTACTAATGCAGGGTTATGCGGAATAAGATTAGTAAAGTGGTTCATTTGATTATTTTTAGGATTGGTTGCAAGTGCTCTAAGTAGGCATGCAAAACCCCTGATTGCTTTTCCATAAAATGCATAGCATTTTTTCCATAATGTTCTCGTTGTAGGTCATCTTTCAATAAGCTGATGAGTTTAGTGCCTAGCTGGTGGTTATCTCTTACTTGTATGAGCGCATCTGCTTGTAATAATTCCTTGGTTTCGAGCGCAAAATTATCCGTGTGTGGGCCAACAATTATACATTTCCCAAAACTTGCTGGTTCTAATATGTTATGGCCGCCGCGAGCAATAAGAGAACCGCCTATAAATACTAGCGCAGCTTCGTTAAAAAACACATTTAATTCACCTAACGTGTCTACAATATAAATATCGGTTGCATCTACGATTTCATCACGTTGGCTGCGTACCGCAACCTTCATTCCATTATTTTGAAACTGTTGCGCAAGCTGATTGCAACGATCTGGGTATCGCGGTGCAAAAATGAGAAGATAGTTTTTTCTTTTTAATAATTCAGCATGTTGAGCAATCTGCATTTCCTCGTCTTCGTGGGTGGAGGCAGCTAAGAAAAAGGGGCGTTTAATGGTGGTGCATGCAAGTTCTTTATTTGCACTTTCGGTTATTGCGTATTTTAAATTTCCAACGATGTATGATTTTTCAGCCGTTGCGCCTAGTTTTATATATTTTTCATGATCTTCTTTTGAGCGAGCTAAAATTAAGCTTACATTTTTGAGTGCTCGCGCATATTCATTTTTTATAAAATTGTTTGTTTCAGAAGTTTTGTTTGAAAGCCTGGCATTAATAATTATGATTGGAATTAGTTTATTCGCAGCAGAAGAATAGTAGGTAGGCCATATCTCTGTTTCTAGAATGAGTGTGCATAGTGGGTGAATCTTGTTTAAAAAGCGTTTAACAGAGAAGGCTAAATCTATGGGTAAATAGTGGTGAGTAATATTCTTATGATCGATTTTATTTACTAAACTGGCTGCAGTGGGTGTATTTGTAGTTATAAGAATATTTTTATCCGAGTGCCTAGCATGAATTGCCTGTATAAGTGGCTTTGCAGTGATAAATTCGCCTACCGAAGCGCAGTGAAAATGTATCGGTCGCGAGTTATCAGTTGTATATCCAAACCCAAGTCGTTGCTTAAAGTAGCGCAATCCACCATCTTTAAACGAGCGATAGACTACATGAGCCAGTGCCAGAGGGCTTAATGCAAGAAGTGAGAGTTTGTATCGAGTGCTTGTAGAGTGCAAAGTTTTAGCATCTGAATTAATTTAGCCAACCATCAATCTGAACTAAATCATCGACACTAAGAGTACCTACAGCTTGTTTTAAATTCAATGTATTTAATAAATAATCATAACGTGCTCGTGAATAATCGCGTTTAGCACGAAATGTTTCTTGTAGCGCTAGCAAAACATCTACTGACGTTCTGGTGCCCACTTGGAATCCTGCCTCTGCAGCACTTGCTGCAGCCTCCGTTGACTCCAGTGCTTGTGCCAGAGCTTTTACACGGCTAATCCCGGAGATAACATTTAAATACGCATCGCGAGTATTTCTAATTGTTTCTCGACGGACTTTTTCATGTTCGTTTGTCGAAAACTCCGCTCTGTGGCGTGCTTCTTTAGTTCGATAGTATGTGCGACCACCTTCAAAAATTGGAAAGCTTAATTCAAGGCCAATACGTGAGTCATCGGATTCTCGGTTACCAGATAAGCCGCCTGAATCGATATCGTTATGTGAAGCTACAATCTCAAGTGTTGGATAATGCTGAGATTGTTGCAACTTTATTTCTTGTTGAGCAATTTTTCTTGTGTATTCGCTGGACAATAAACTTAAATTTTCACTCAAAGCTTTGCTAATCCATTCATCTACATCGTTAGGGTCGGGCGTAATTAATTGTATACGATCAGACAAGGGGTTTAGTTCATTAGCGCGTTCAGCAATAATGACTTCTAATGAATCTTTTGAGATTTCGAGCGCATTCTGTGCATCGATTTCGCTTGCTATTGCAAGATCATAAGAAGCTTGTGCTTCTTTTACATCTGTGATTGCAATAAGACCGACTTCAAAACGTTTCTTAGCTTGTTCAAGCTGTCGTTCAATGGCTTCTTTTTCTGATCCACGAAAATTTAAGTTATCTTGTTCGGCTAATACATTAAAATATGCGTCGGCGGTTCGCGTTATCAGCTCTTGATATGAGGCATCAAGGTCAATGCTGGCCTTTGCTACTGAATTTTTAGCTTGTCGAAATTGCACATAATAATCGTAGTTATATAGAGCCTGAGTGATGTTCAAAGTGTAACCATGGTCATTAAAATCGACATCAGTTCCTGGAACACCAAAGGTTGCGCCTTCAGTTTCCTGGCTTACATCCGTAGTATTCGCACGTAAACTTGCTTGAGGCAAGAAATTTGCACGAGCAATGGGTCTAGCTTGGGCTTCAGCGTTATATAGTGATTCAGCTGCATGGATGTCCGCATCTTGTTGCTTCGCCATCATATATACATCCATCAGGCTGAATGCGTGCGTGGTGCTCGATATCGAGAATACTAGCAAAAGTGCTGAGCTGAGCATGAGAAGATTGGAGTGACGGAGGGACTTTTTACTTAAAAATTGCATGCCTATGTATCTGTAATTTTATTGATGTATTAAGTGAATATTGAATGATCGGTAGTAATTCGTTAATAGGTGGGCATAGTAGTATTAATATCTCTTGCCCAACCATCAATGCCAGTAGAAAGGTTAATTATTTTGGAATAATCGTTTTGAGCTAAATAGTTCGCTACTGCGCGACTGCGTATTCCATGATGACATATCACAACAATTTCTTCATCTAGGTCGAATTCTTGTAATACGCTGGGTACCTGCCTCATAGGTATAAGTTTTGAATTTTCTATATGACAACGTTCAAACTCCCAAGGTTCTCGTACATCTAATAAGATCGGTTGTTTGCTTGCTTGTTTGAGATGGTCTTTTAATTTTTTGGGGCTAAACTCCTTAAACATTATAAAAAAGTCTCACTACAGCTCAAATACCTGTTCTACTTGCAGGCCAATTAAGGGCTGCAAATTAGTTTCGAATAGATCTGTATAGGTAAAGCCATAGTTATCGATGCGAGTAATAATTTTTGCATGCATGACCGGTGCGTTGTCAGTAACTACGAACATGCGCCCATTTTCGGCCAAAAAGTCTTCAAACATTTTGCTGTAAGTAGGCATTGAAGCTGTAATGGCGATGACATCATATTGTTTATTGATATGGTTGCTAAAAAAACTTTGGTTCAAGATATCACCCGTTTTGAAACTAATATTTCTTATTTGCTGTTGTTGTAAAGTGGCTTGGGCGTGAACACTTAGATTTTCATAATACTCTATGCTATCTACATACTTGCCAAGTTTAGCGAGGCAAGCCGTTGTGAATCCCGAACCTGTGCCGATCTCTAAAACTTTGTCGTCGGCTTGAATTTGTAATGCTTGCAGCATCCTTGCTTCTAATTTGGGAGACATCATGAATTGGCCATGGTCGAGCGGGATCTCAAGATCAGAAAAAGCTAGCTTTTGATGTTGAGGTGGTACGTACAATTCTCGAGGCGTGTCTTCAATGACCTTTAATACATCAACATCCAATACATCCCAGGGACGTATTTGTTGCTCGATCATGTTGAATCTTGCTTGCTCTATATCCATATGTTTTTATACCCAACTGATTTATCTGGTAATTTTTGTTTAAGCTCTATTGGTATCATAATATCAGAATACATCAGAGCTTCATTATTTATAAATCTACTACGGTTAGTTACTACTATTGAGCACAAATAAGATACTTGTTATTGGACCTGCCTGGGTCGGTGATATGGTAATGGTGCAGAGTTTGTTCATCGCTCTGAAACGCCAAAATCCAGACACTGCCATTGATGTGGTGGTGCCCGCGTGGTCAGCGCCAGTGCTAGCGCGCATGCCTGAGGTGCGCCAGGTGGTAAAAGTGAACCTTCAGCATGGCAAATTACAATTGGCAGAGCGCTATCGTGTGGGTAAAAGTTTGCGTGGTGAATATGATAGGGCGATTATTCTACCTCGCACCTTCAAGTCGGCTTTAATTCCGTTTTTTGCTAGGATTCCGAAACGCACCGCCTACCGTGGAGAAATGCGATATGGATTAGTAAATGATATTCGCGAGCTAGATACTAACGTGACTTACAAAGCGGTAGAAAAATATCTACAGCTAGGATTAGCGTCAGAGCAATCGAAGCAAGAAAAATTAAAACAAGCTCCAAAAATTTTCCATCCGCAACTTATTGTAGATAATGAAAAGCGTCACCAAGCAGCTAAAAAATTTGCTATAGATGAATCTACACCAGCGATAGCTTTCATGCCTGGCGCAGAGTTTGGGCCGACAAAGCAGTGGCCAGGCAAATACTTTGGCGAGCTTGCCACACGTTTTAAGCAACAAGGGTACAAGGTATATGTTTTTGGTTCGCCAAAAGATGAATCTATTGGAGAGGAAATTGTTCAAGCTTCTAATGGCGATGCAATTAATTTATGCGGACAAACTAGCTTAGAGGAAGTCGTAGATCTGCTTTCATTAGTGAAAGTCGCTATTACAAACGATTCAGGTTTGATGCATATTGCAGCAGCAGTTGGCAGACCTGTAGTGGCTATTTATGGTGCAATTACACCGAAATACACACCACCACTTACTGATAAAGCAGAAATTCAATATTTAGGTTTAGAGTGTAGTCCATGCTGGAAGAAGCAGTGCCCATATGGGCACTACAACTGTTTGAATAATATTGAAGTTGAGAAAGTTTACGCTAGTGCGCAAAAATTATTACAGGAAGAAATCACCGCGATCAAAGCTTGAGTCTAGGGTTCCTAGCTTTTCAGGATGATTAATCAGGTCTTCTATAAACCAGTTTGCGTGGTTATATAGACAAGTCACATCTTTGCATTCTTCCGTAGCATCAAAGGCTTCAATAAGGCGTAAAGTATTTTTTTGTGTTTCGATTACACCGGCTTGTGTATCGTAAGCATGTTTT
>CAYXVH010000202.1:0-4238 GCA_964468615.1 uncultured Thiotrichales bacterium
TAAACAACGATGCGAAGCACATTTCATCCTTAATGAAGACCAAGTGCTACAAGATAGAACTTTAATAGTATGTAGTTTTTGCCAAAAAACCCTTGAAGAAGAATTTCAGGTTGGAAACAAGGATCGAGGATTTATTCAAATCACATCAGAAAATGGTGTGAAACTTTGCTGTAGGACATGCTTTGATGGCTGGTAATGATCTTGAAAAGATTAACGAGTTTGTTCGTAACCTGACAGGAAGAGATGAGAATTTTGAACTTTCAAATTTGTCTTCTGCTCAAAAAGCTCGTGTTATGGCATGGGCCGATACGAACGGCATTTCTTTGAACCTAGGCATCACCCGTTCTAAACCCTCATCAGCTGTACCTCCTCCAACAACAAATAGACATCAAATATCGTCTAAAACCGAGTTGTCGGTTGGAATTGATATTCAGTCATGCAATGAGCTTTTCCCAGAAAAGATAAAAGATTTAAAAGGCTCAGGCGAATTGTTGCAAATTTTTACTTTAAGAGAAATTGCTTATGCTGAAAACAAGCCTGACACCTACACAACATTAACAGGTTTGTTTGCAGCTAAAGAGGCGGTTATCAAAGCCAATAACCTGTCACCAAAAAAACTGAACGAAATTGAAATACAATTTAATGAAGACGGCAAACCATTCCTTAGTCATAGCGAAATTTCGATATCACACTCACTTGACTTTGCAATTGCAGTAGCAATAGCAAAAACTTCTATGGGAAGCTGTGAAGTCAATACACAAACTTCAGAAAAGAAAACCTTAGAGTCCAGCCAGAGTACTACTTATTCAGATCATCAATTTAGCAAATCCACCAAATCTGCTAAACGTAACTCTAATTTATTTCGTTTATTATTTGTGCTTATTTTGGCAACACTATTGCTAGTCCTCGGCTTTGGCTTTGAAATTAATTTTGAGAGTTTATTAAAACAAATGGGATAAACTCGTTTCGAATGGAAAAATTTATCATAATTGGCGGCATGCCACGTAGCGGCACAAATTTAGCACGCAGACTCATTGGATCCCATTCAATGATAGCCATACCCCCTACTGAATTTCAGTTTTTTAAAAACCATTCGCAAGGCAAAAGTGTCTCTCAAATTCTTAAACACGAACGTCTAACTGACTGGCAAATCGATGTTTCTGATTTATATGAAACAGATCCACAAACTGTTTACACTTCCACCTTGCAACGTTATGCAAAAAACATCGGCAAATCCATTCCGGGTGAAAAGTCACCCCACAATGAATTTTATCTAGCAACTATCGAGGCATGGCTACAAGACTTTGATCTAAAATTCGTTCACATGCTACGTAATCCGATTGATGTCATCGCAAGCTACAAGCATAAACCCTTTGGGACTACTATCGAGGATGACGATATAGAATGGATCAGTAACATCGCCCACCGATGGCGCCGGTCAGCATCAATTGGACTGGCCAGGGCACATAGCCTTCCAAATCAGCACATGGTTATTAAATTTGAAGACCTTACCACGACACCAGCAGTTGAAACACGAAGTCTATGCGAATTCATCGGTGTCGAATTCGAGGAAGAGCGCATGCTGAATCTCACGGACTATGTTGGACATAAAGATAATACGAGTTTTACCGGAGACATGGTCCAATCAGAAGAAAATAAACAGGTTTACCGGCCAGCCAGCCGTAAGCAGCATCTGACAAACACCGAATTGGAGGTGATTGGCAAAATATGTGGTGAACTAGCTTGGGCGCTTGACTATATCGACGAGAGTTTACAACCTGCTCCACCAACAAAGCGCATATCCCCTTCATCTATTGGAATATTGCGCCGAATTCGGCGTTTGCCCAAAGCCCTGTTTTCTAAGCACTAATGGCAAAAATTCATCACTTGTTAGTTATTAGTCCAACTCTAATTGGACGCACACGTCTTAAAAGATTTAAAAAGCACATCGCGTCCTATCCTGGCTCTTTACCCTCACTTGTACATATCGCCGGCGCAGATAAAAACTTGGTAAATTTTAAAGAGTTCAAACATTGTATAATTGATAATAAAGACTGGCTAACAAAAGTAAAATTAATTTTAGGTATTGAAAAATATCAGTTTAATTTTGGGGATAAAAGTGATTATTTTACTGAGCTGAAAGGCAAGCATAATCAAAAATGGCCGAGTGGTACGATATGCTGTGCGTTATCTCATCTAGAGGCATGGGAGTTTGTGGCAAAAGCACCAGGATTATGCCTGATTTTAGAAGATGATGCCTTCATTAAGTATGATGTTGATTTTTCTAACATCCCTCTCCCCTGTGAAGACGTAGATCTGATAACTATTTTAAAAACTAAGATATATTGTTACAAACAATATTCCGAAACGTATTTAGAGTTAATTACTGGGAAGGTTATATTGGCTAATGGCAAAGTAAAGAAAAATCATGGATTAAGTGGTTACTTTTTATCTCCAAAGGGTGCGGAGAAGTTATTACAGATGATCGTGCCTCTTAACAGTGGAATTGATATGGAATTGTATCGGTTAGCACAGTACGATTCTATCAAAATGTTTTCAACAAAAGAGGATTGGGTAATTGATATGGGAACAAAGATATCGTTAATTAAAACAAAGAAATTCAGTATAAAGCATCTAAAGGTTAAATTGAGAAATGCTAAAAAATAAGATTGATTAAAAAAGTTTGCATACTATTTTTCATACAATCAAATCGGTTAAATCTAGCAAAAGCCATCACAATTACTTGGCCTGCATTTAAAGATAAATACTCTGGTGGCTCGATTACTGGTGCCTGATACTAGGGAGCTGAAGAACACCACAACAAAGAACTTAAAACACAATAAAACTGTTAATAATTAAATAATTTACATACGGTTTTAACTCTATAAATTTGAGAGAATGAAAAGAAAAATCTACAATGTAGCCGATTACGTGAATGGCATCCGTGTAGATATCCAAAACGGACTTGTTATAAACGGATTCTGGAGAAGTGGTACGACTTGGTTGCAGGAAATTACGTCGGAGATGCTGCAGGCAAAGCTTGTTTTTGAGCCGTTTGATGCCTCGAATAAAAGCTTTCGCAACTGTCTTGTGGAAATTCGTCCTAGACGTGAAGATATAAGATTTGTGAATGCGCTAATGCCTTATATAGCTAATAACTTTGAAAAAGGAACGGCGCTACAGGACCTCGTGAATCAATCTCTTCGAGGACAGAATATCGGCTACAAACATGCCGAGTTGAAAAGAAGAAGATGCCTTAAGGATTGTTTGCGGTCGCGCGTAGTCACAAAGTTTGTGCGCGGCTCACTGTGTTTACGCGCTATTGCCAATACATTTTCAGTCCCAATCATTCATATTAGCCGCGATCCTCGCGCGGTCGTCTCGTCTATCAAGAAAAAGAAACCTTCCTGGGGTAAGAATGCGTTTCTTGACTTCCCTTTAGTATCTCACCTCATGGAGGTGAACGATGGTCGCAGGGATTATTTTCAACGCTGGACGAGTGATATTGAAGCCATAGATAGAACCGACGATTATGGAAGAATTGCAGCATATCATTGCCTTACCGAACGCTATCTGGAAGATAGTTTTCAAGGACTATCTTGCGGTTTTGCTCATCTACGTTATGAGGCGTTGGTCAACGAGGAAGGTCGAAATTTAGCTCTTCTACTGGAGGACCTAGGATTAGAACCGCGAATAACTCATTCCAACAAAATTGATATCCCTTCTTTTACTGCTCGTGATCGTTATCGTTCTGACAGAAAGATTTCTAAAGATGAGCGCCTGTTCGGTTGGAAAAGTTCATTAAGTGATCACGAACGTGGGCTTGTAGAAGATGTGGTGAATACATTCGGCATGCAAGATCGACTCTGGCAGGAGTAAGACGACTACACCAAGAACGATCTCATTAGTCCTTCCCACACGGCTGTGAGAACTTTGCCCTGTCGGGAATCAATCTACTGGTTTGGTGCGATCTGCGCGCAAATTGAGCGCTAGTGGGAATAATGCACCGAATTCGGCGCTTGCAAGCGGCATTCCTGTCAAATCACTGAGTACCAAATCCTATTGGAATACTAGGAAACAAACCCAGACCCATTCAGAATTATTACGGCTACTGCGAGGTTGGTGGTTATACATAAAAAACTGCAGCGCTGACGGTAGCAACCGCGGCAGTATCATCCTTAAGCCACAGATACCCTTTATAGATTTTTCACTATTGTGCGATGGGCACTCCCGTTGGC
>CAYXVH010000203.1:0-31530 GCA_964468615.1 uncultured Thiotrichales bacterium
TCACCCTCACGAACATCTTTACGCAGTACTTCATCCATATTATGCAACGTTGCATTACTTACCGTAACACCGCCGACAAAAACAGGCTCTAGTTTAGCCACAGGAGTTAATGCGCCGGTACGACCCACCTGAAATTCAATCCGATCAACTTTAGTAACCGCTTCCTGCGCGGGAAACTTATGCGCAACCGCCCACCTTGGTGCGCGCGAAATAAAACCAAGCTCTTCTTGCAACGCTAAATCATTAACTTTATATACCACCCCATCAATTTCATAATCTAACTTGTCGCGCCGCTTCGACATGTCCCCATAAAAACTTAAACAACCCCTATAACCCGGAACCAATGAAACTTCTGGACATACTTTTAGGCCTAGCTCTTTCAAAAATTGTAACGATTCATACTGAGTAGTGATTGTAGTTAATTTTTCAATATTCGTTGCACTATAAAAATAAATATCTAAGGGTCTTTTCGCAGTGTTACGAGGATCTAACTGACGCAAACTACCCGCTGCAGCATTCCTAGGATTAACAAAAGTCTTTTCACCTTTCTTGCGTGCCACAGCATTCATTTTTTCAAAACCTTTTTTAGGCATAAACACTTCGCCACGCACTTCTAACGCATCAGGTAACTTCTTATGTTTACGTAATCGCAATGGAATAGACTTTATCGTGCGTATATTTTCGGTAATGTCTTCTCCTGTCATACCATCTCCACGCGTAGCTCCGCGAACTAGCAAACCTTTTTTATATATTAAGCTAACCGCCAAACCATCAAGTTTGGGTTCAG
The DNA here is from genome assembly GCA_964468615.1 of uncultured Thiotrichales bacterium. Lineage (GTDB taxonomy): Bacteria > Pseudomonadota > Gammaproteobacteria > UBA4575 > UBA4575 > JABDMD01. The sequence continues at coordinate 788 of CAYXVH010000203.1, forward strand.
CGGTATAATCAATGTTGATATCTATTTTCAAGCGGTCTTTAATACGAATTTCAAAAGCCTCAAGTTCTTCAGCACTAAAAACATTACCAAGCGACAACATAGGAACTTCATGTTTAGCAGATACAAAAGAATCAAGCGGCTTAGCGCCTACCCGTTGCGTGGGTGAATCAACAGTAATAAGTTTTGGATTAGCATCTTCAAGCTCTTGCAAACTGCGCATCAGCTTGTCGTATTCAGCATCAGGTATGGTGGGCTCATCTAAAACATAATAAGAATAATTATGTTGCTGAATCTCATCCCGCAATTTCTTTATCTTGCTTTGCACACTAATCGCCATAACAAATAATTATTTATCACAGATGTTGTAGATGTAACGAGAATTCAGCATTGCCATTATAATGCTGTTGAATAAAATTTTGCAGAGAAAATATTTTACGCCGGAACAGGCCGTGGGTGTCGCAAACTAAACAACTGTATGTCTTCTTGCAAATGAGCCGTCATTTGTGGATTTAAACGATTTCGAGATTCATCTAACAAATCTCCATTCAAACGTTCTGAGAATTTCCTTGCATCTTCCAGCATGATGTTAAATGCCCTCAAACCTTCTTCAGGCCCAGGTAAACTTAAAATAAAACTCAAACCAGGAGTTTCAAACTCATGCATGCCATCTGCATCAAATGTGCCTGGCTTAACCATATTTACGATACTGTACAACGCCCTCTTTCCACTAAAACGTTCAACATTTTTATTAAAGATATACGAATTATTGAGCTCTAAATCTAACTCTTTACATAAATTCAGAATCGTATTGCCATTAAATTTCTGTGGGCGCCGTGCTATCACATGCAAAATGACTAATTTTTCTACTTGTTCAGGCGGCTCAGGCTCTGAATCTAGAAGACTAGGTTGTTGACTAAAGGATGGCTTATCTTTAGGGACCGTAATGCGTGGAGATTCTGCAATATCTTCACGCACTAAATTACTTATATCATCCCCCACAGCATCAATTGTCCCCTCTTCACTTATAGCATCGGCCTCCTGTCTTAGGTCATCGCCCAGTTCAAGAGCTCGATCTAGCTCTAGTGGATCAGGTAAATTGCTAGTCTCAAAATTATATTCATCGTCTTCGCGCTTGATAATTGCACGTTTTGATTTGCCAAAGAAATACATCGCCACGATAGCTGCTAATCCAATTAGCAATAGCGCTATTCGTAGTTCTAATTCCATAAGATTTGCACAGATATAGCCTAATTTAACTAACGCAGCTAGTAATAGTGCGCAAAAGTAAAATAATTAAACCGCAACCATCTCAGCCGCAGCATCAACATCAACAGAAACAATTCGAGACACTCCTGGCTCATACATCGTAATTCCCAGTAACTGATTAGCATACTCCATAGTGTTCTTATTATGTGTGATATAAATGAACTGCACTCGCTCACTCATATCTTTTAATAAGTCACAAAAACGAGTGACATTTGCATCATCTAGAGGGGCGTCGACCTCATCTAATAGACAAAACGGAGCAGGGTTAAGTTCAAATAATGAGAAAACAAGCGCAACAGCAGTTAGGGCTTTTTCACCACCCGACATGAGTTGTATAGAAGAAAGCCTTTTACCCGGTGGACGCGCCATAATCGCAACGCCCGTAGTCAGAAGATCATCTCCGGTCATTTCTAAATAAGCCTTACCGCCACCAAACAAACGCGGATACATAACTTGCAAATGGCTATTTACATTATCAAAAATATCTTTGAAGCGATCTTTCGTTTCTTTATCTATTTTACGAATTGCATCTTCAAGAATCTCTAGAGCATTAGTCAGATCTTCATGCTGCTTATCCAAATACTCTTTTCGTTCGTTATGCTCTTCAAACTCACCAATCGCTGCCAAATTAATAGGCCCTAAACGATTAATCTTACGCTCTAATTTTTCAGTTTTTTCTTCCCATTTCTGCAAAGTAGCCTCTTCATCCAAATCCATTAACACAGCTTCAGGCGCAACATCATATTCATGCAATTGTTCCTGAACGGTTTTACTACGCACGTTAGATTCTTGCCATGCAAGTTGCAGTTCATTCAATTCATTCCTAAGCTGTTCAAGATTGCGTTGTGTCTCCACATTATGTTCTTGCTTGCTACGCACTAATTCTTCAGTTTTCTGCGCAACCATTCGCGCATCAGCCAAGCTATGCTCAATCTTAACGCGCTGATCGACATATTCTTTTAGCTTTTCATTTAACTCCACTAACGGCGCACTGCCATCTTCGATAGACAAGTGCAAAGACCGTTCACGCTCTTTAAGCTGTCCAGCCTGCTCTTTCATACGCTCAAGAGCAGCATGGGTTGCATTTAAGGAGCTACGAAATGACTCTAAATTTAATGCTAAACGATGCGTGGAATCACGACGTTCAACTTCCTCACTACGCACACCATCCAGATGGAACGCAGCGCTATCACGTTGCTCCAGCAAACTCTTGCGCTCAACATCAAGCCCTTCAAGTACAGAGTCAGCCTGTTGTTTAGATGCTCGTGACTCTTCTAATTCTTCTTCAGATTGTTTAAATTGACGATTTACATCATCCAGGTAATCACCCAGCTGTTCTTCTTGGCGTTCTACATGCTCTTTTTCACTTTCCCAGCCCGACATTTCCGCTTCAGCCTGCGCATGCACTTTCTGCGCATCCGATAAACTTCCTTGTACAGTGTCGCGCTGTTTTTCATTCTCGTATAACTCACGCTGGCAAGCCTCTAACTCTGAAACCATTTTTATAATGGCATCTTGTTGCGCCTGAACTTCCTTTCCAAGATTCAGTATTTCATTTTTACGTTGCAAAACATTGCCTTTATTTGCAGCCATTCTTGAAACACGCAACCAACCTGCACCTAGCCAAACGCCATCCCTAGTAATTACAGACTGACCAGCTTCTAATGAAGCACTTTTTTGTAATGCGCTTCGAATATCGTTTGCAACAAAAATGCTTCCAAGTTTATCGGACAAATCCACAGGTGCTTTAACTTTTGAAATTAAAGTCTCACCCAAAGAGTGGTCTGTATGTGAAGCACTTGAAACACTTTGGCTCAACACCATCATGCGACCGGTCTTAATATCTTTAACTGAACTCGCAATTTGCGTGAGCTCATCCACGCATACCGCTTCTAAATAATCACCAAGTACCGTCTCAACTGCCGCTTCCCATCCTGCCTCCGTCTTCAGCCTGTCCATCAATCTTGGCGCATCACTTAAACCATGCTGATCTAACCATCGACTTACATCTTTACCTTCCTCACCCAACACCACGCGTTGTAACGCTTGCAAAGATGATAATTCAGTTTGTTTAGTTTGCAGTTGTTCGCGCGCTTTCTCCAGTTGCACGCCTAGTGTTTGACTAGTATCGCGACCTGCACTAATACTTTTTGATAACTCTAGAATTTTAGGAGAAATAGTTTGCAATGCAGTGCTTGTTTCGTTTACACGTGAAACAAAATCTTCCGACTGTTTAGATGATTTAAGCTGACTAAACCGACGCAAGTCTTCTAGTAGCTTATCTTTTCGCTCCGCTAATTGCTCAAGATGATTTTCCAGGTATTCAATACGGGAAGCCTCAATCTCTACAACTTGTGCGGGCTCAGCAATCCTCACACTTAATGCTTCCCAAGCATCTTGCCATTTCGCCATTTTAGATTCTGCTTCACCAAGCTTTTCAGAATTGGAATTTAACTCTTCGCGTGCAGCATTTAGCCTTGGTTCGATTTCAGCAATCTTAATTTCTAAATCATCAGACTTAGCCTGCTCATCTAGCAAACCCTTTTCAGATTGTTCCCATGCCTCTTGGACTTGTTTCAATTCTTCGTCGTAACGACTGTTTAATTCTTTTACATGACTAATCGATTGCTCGACACGTGAAATCTCTCCACCCAGCTTGTAATAATCCCCTTGAACTTGATTAAACTGTTCAATTTCATCCGTATGCTGTTGACGCAAAATTTCAATTTCAGCTTCTATTGCACGAATATCTGCAACCACTTTTTGGCTTTCAGTCTCTTTATGCTCCATTGCATTTTTACGCTCTTGCACTTCTTCCTGATGCGACTGCCAACGCAATGCCAACAACTCTGTTTTCACTTTGCGTTCTTCTGCTTTTAGCTCTTTATAACGCTCCGCAGCTTTTGCTTGTCTTTGTAAATGCTCAATACGCTTAGTAATTTCTTCAATTACATCATTTAAGCGATCTAGATTCTCGCGCGTGTGTCGAATTCGGGTTTCGGTTTCACGACGACGTTCTTTATATTTTGAAATACCTGCAGCTTCTTCAAGATAGACACGTAATTCTTCAGGTTTGGCATCAATCAATCTTGAGATCATGCCCTGCTCGATAATCGCATAACTTTTCGGACCTAAACCGGTGCCTAAAAACAGCTGCACAATATCTTTACGTCTGCACTTCGTACCATTTAAGAAATACTTAGATATGCCATCACGAGTGGCTTGCCTGCGTACTGCAATTTCAGCAAACGATGAATACTCACCACCCAACTTGCCATCACTATTATCAAACACCAATTCAATGGAAGCCTGGCCAATCGGTTTACGAGTAGAAGAACCATTAAAGATGACATCTTCCATGGTATCGCCACGGATATGCTTGGAGCTTTCACCCATCACCCATCGCACCGCATCAATAATGTTAGATTTACCGCAGCCATTTGGACCGACGATACCAACCATTGAGGTAGGGAAATTTAGAGTTGTCGGGTCTACAAAAGACTTAAACCCGGCCATTTTAATAGATGTGAGACGCATTAATTATTTCGCCAATTATTTCGCTAGAATGTATACATTATAAGAATGAGACCAAACTCCTAATGACGAATTTCCATACCCAACATTTAGATACATTTGAAAATCCGCAAACAGAAACTGATTACACCATACAATTTCGAATTCCTGAGTTTACTTGCTTATGCCCACTTACCGGACAACCCGACTTCGCTAAATTTTTAATTGAATATGTGCCCGACATCCTATGCGTAGAGCTAAAAGCACTCAAATTGTATATGTCATCATTTAGAGACAAAGGTGTTTTTCACGAAGCAATAACTAATGAAATTCTAAGCGATATTGCGACATTGCTAAAGCCCCGATTTATACGAATTGTTGCAGACTTTAATGTCCGTGGGGGTATTTACACACACATCATCGTCGAGCATCGCAAGCAAGGTTGGCAACCCGCAACACCTGTTACACTTCCCAATTCACATTAACAATCGTTAACAAGCAACCGATAACTAAAGAGCTGTTGAAATGATCTCCCAAATACTTAAAGGGATTTCTCATGTGCGAGATGGTTTTAAATTGATCAATTTACGTGGCGTTAAACGTTATGTAGTGATTCCCGTACTCATTAATTTTATTTTATTTATTGGTGCAATTTGGTACCTATACATAAAATTTGACAGCTTATTAGAACAATTTTTACCCAGTTGGTTAGATTGGCTAGAGTTTCTTATCTGGCCGTTATTTTTTATTGCCTGTTTATTAGTCGTATTTTTCACCTTCACAATCATTGCCAATGTGTTCGGTGCACCCTTTAATGGTGTGCTTTCAGAAAAAATTGAACAAAAAATAACTGATCAAAAATTAAGATTAAACAATAACCAGAGCGAAGGTTATCTAAGTTTACTTTCAGGAACGCGCATTGGCATAAGCAATGAATTTCGCAAACTCTTTTATATAGTGATCAGAGCTATTCCACTACTCCTATTATTCATAATTCCTGGCATCAATTTATTTGCACCCTTTATTTGGTTTATGTTTGGTGCATGGATGCTAGCGATTGAATATTTAGACTATCCTATGGGTAATCGAAATTTAACGTTCAAGCAACAATTAACGATCATCAAACAAAATCGTTTTCTCTGCTTAGGACTAGGCATTGCGATGATGGTAATGACCATTATTCCAGGGCTTAATTTTTTTGCGATGCCGGTTGGTGTAGCGGCAGCCACTTCTCTTTGGGCAAAACATTTAAAACAACACGCACCTGCAATAGAAAACAAAATCAAATAATTTACAATAAATATTGAACACATATATTTTATTTTATACCCACTTATTAACAATTTTTATAGTGGAACTTACCTAAAATCAATTACTCTAATTTAATACTGCAATTGCTAACGCACCTTTAATTAAGGAGATTAATGCCTTTAGTCAATGCACGATGATTCTCTTATATTCAAACCGTGCAATATAAGAGTTGTCGTTCAAAATGGAACTTAAGGAGAATGGCAATGCAAGACGAATTACTCTTGGCAAGAGCCAGAAGACAAGCTAACAAAATGGTTTCTTATTTCATGAGCCAACCCAATGGCTTGTGGCATCTCATCGCAACGATTTCAAAACTACCCCGCTTCGAAGGCGCATATGAGGAAGAATTGCGCAAAGAACTTTGCGAAAAAGCTACATCGCTATATCAGCATTCAACACTAGAACTGAGCTAAGTTAGCTCATTAAATATTATCTTTGAATGTCCGCTTTCGGCCAATAGCGGTCATTCAAAGTTTGAGCAAATTGGTTACATCATGGAATGCAAATGATTCAGCACCCACTTATAACCGACGCAAAATATGGTTTCATTTCTTTAAGCCTTGCGTCTACAGTCGCTTCCGCAGCATTCAATGCAAATGAGAGCGCTTGACCTCTTTCTGCAAACGTCCTCTTAATATCTAACGTAACTGCTTTCTTCCCCGACTTGAAAAGCATTGCGACAGCACAAAATGACCCAGATTTTATCTCATGAGCATTAAACAGAATTGTGTAGTCTTTATATTTTATAAGATCAGCTTTCATGAACACTTCCTTGTCCTCGCCTAATATATATAGGTGCTCGTTGTAAAATGAGTAAGCACATAGCTAGTTCAAGAGAAACATATGAAGGTTTACATATGAATAGAATAAATGATTCTGACAATCGATGAAGAGCTAAACAATTCTGCCGAAGTAACCCTAGTTTGTTTTATTTTTCATTCAAGCAAGACATAGCACATTAGCTTAGTCGTTGAATGTCCGCTTTGGGTCGTAAGCTGTCATCAATGACCAGCTTAGACTCTATTACTATCTTGATACTTTTCTAATTAGTATAAGGAATATCTTCATGCAACCTACAGAGCGCATGGTGAGCAGCAGCATATGCAGCATCCGCTATGTGCTCCGCATTGGGCGGCAGCTCTTCAGGGGTTTGTGGGCGTGATAATGCGCCCGCTATTAGTGTGACGAAATCATCTCGCAAATCATCTAATTTATTATTTTTTTCAGCATTAGTAACAATATCTTTGAATTTCATATCTTTACTCCTTGTTATTGTAATTCAATAAAGATGCATCATTATAACTGCTTCTTACCAACCGAGCTTCCGAAATATAAGCAGCCAGCAAGTAATCGAATTAAACAGTTACATTCTGTTGCAGAGAATTAATAATGTATTCCTTTGGAATTACCGCTATCGGCCAATAGTGGTAATTCAAAATATTTTTTAATTTATCGTAGAGTTACTACTGGCACTCCTTAGCATTCATTAAGCAATTTGATGTAATTCTCCTGAGCAGTTTATCGGCCGAATATATTTAAACTTTAGAAAGAACCCATACTCTGAAGAAAATATTGCTGCATTTTCAAAGGCATTCGATTGTCCTTCCATCGATAATTGAAAATTAAGTAGTGAACTTTATATAAAATTTGCCGATATAGATTTCGTGACCATATATCTTTTGGCTTACTAGCGAATAAGTACTTGGAACACGATGAATTATATTTAAACCCAACACACACATTTCCGTTCTTAATTATATGCAAATACAACACGTTAAAACACCCATTGAAAGCTTAAAAATTGGTATGTTCGTATCAAAATTGGATTGTCCATGGTTAGATACTCCGTTTAGTTTGCAAGGTTTTTCAGTAAAAACTAAAAGTGATATTAATGCACTTAAAAAATACTGTTCTTATGTCTACATTGATGTTGAAAAACAGATAGAGATAGAGGAAAAGGAATCTGTAGAATCAAACCAATCAAAAGAAAAATCAGAATCAATAAAAGAAGATTTCTTAAATAGCTTTAATACATCAATTTTATCCCACAAAGACAAAATTAGTTTTACAGATGAATTGCCAAATGCAAATAAAGCTTTAACAGAATCTAATACAATTATCCACGATGTAATGGCTGAACTGAAAGCAAGTGGAAAATTAAAACTTTCTAGCTTGAAGAAGTCAACTAAAACATTAATGGATAGTGTTTTACGAAATAGTGACGCGATAACTTGGTTATCCTTGATGAAGCAAAAAGATGATTATATTTATCGTCACTCGGTTTCATCCTCCATATATGCTTTTTTGCTAGGCCGCCATTTGGGATACGATCAGCAAGAGCTTCAGATGCTTGGGTTGGGTGCGATGCTGCTTGATATCGGAAAGACAAAGATACCAGATGAGTTACTTAATAAAGTAGAAGTTTTAACTGAGTCAGAAACAAGCCTTATGCGAAAGCATGTAGATTTCGGTTTGGAAGTACTCGATCAAACAACTGAAGTAAGTCCAATTGTTCGATCAATGTTAGAAACGCACCATGAACGTCATGACGGTACTGGATATCCCAAGGGTTTGAGCGGTGAATCAATACCAATGTTCGGTAGGATTGCAGGTATCGTTGATAGCTTTGATGCTATGACATCTCAAAGACCATATGCGCAACAAATATCTACGTATGATTGTCTTCGTGCATTTAATCAACTCTCTGACAAGCTTTTTCAAAAGCAATTAGTTGAGCAGTTTATACAAGCTATAGGTTTCTTTCCCACCGGCACACTTGTAGAGCTTAATAATGAATCCGTAGGTGTAGTTGTCAGACAAAACAGTTCATCAAAACTAAAACCAGATGTGATAATTATTTTAGATAAAAATAAAAATTTTAAAGATGAATTTGTAACAATCAGTTTGGAGGAAAGAAAATCGCTTTGGATTAATAAGGGCCTAGAGCCTGGTAGCTATGATATTGATCCAACAGAGTATTTCCTAATAGAAGAAAATTGAGATATAGCAATGGTTGCAATTCGTCGTCACGATGGACACATTGATTTTCTCAATGTACTTCTAAATTTTTTAAAAATATCTGAACTGTCTCAGTCATATTCAGCCCTTGTTATCGTTAAAATCAGTGATATTGACGAAGTTAATATCAACTTCAATTATCATGTAGGTGATCAACTTTATTCCCAGGCTTTTGACTGGTTAATTGATAATACTAGAGAAAAAGATATCGTTTACCCTCTTACAAGCGATAAGTTTGCAATATTACTGGGAAATATAAAAAATAAAGGTCACGTCATACTTGCTGCTAATAAGCTAATGCAATTTAGCAACCAGCAATTTGTTATTCAAAGTGAGGATATTTTTTCACAAATTTCAATTGGCATTGCTTTAACTAAAGATAAAAATATTGATGCCATAAAGTTTTTACAAAATGCTGAAATTGCACTTGATTTAGCTGAGCAAAATCATAAGTCTTATGAAATTTTGTCGCCTGATAAAGAAGGATCGGACGACAAGTCATTTGAGATGAAATCTAAGCTTGAAACAGCACTTAATAAAAGCGAATTTTTTCTCATGTATCAGCCAAAAGTTGATGTAAATAATGGAATGCCTATTGGCATGGAAGCATTAATTCGTTGGGAAAACCCTCGCTATGGCATAGTCCCACCCGATGTGTTTATACCTTACTTGGAAAAGAGTCGACTAATCAATTTGGTTACTGACTTTGTGTTAAATACTGCCTTAAGAAAACAAAAAGAATTATCTGAGAACTACTTAGATATACCAGTTTCTGTTAACTTCTCACCTTTTGTTCTTCAGCAAACAAATATAGAGGAGATAATTAATAAGGCGATGGGTATATGGGGTAATAATCCATCGAACCTTGTAGTAGAAATAACAGAGACGGCAATCATGGATAATGGAAAGGAAACTATTCGCATATTAAATAAAATAAAAGATATAGGTGTTGCTATTTCGATTGATGACTTTGGAACAGGTTATTCTTCACTTGCATATTTTAAGAATATTCCTGCAGATGAAATAAAAATAGATAAATCGTTTGTTAAAAACTTACTTCACGATAAGGCAGACTATAATGTCGTGCGTACGATAATCGATTTAGCACACGACTTTGGACATACTGTAGTTGCCGAGGGCGTAGAGAATGAAGAAACTTGGAAAGCACTTAAAATATTAGGGTGCGATGTTATACAAGGCTACCTCGTATCTAAGCCATTAATATACGATGACTTAATTAAATGGCTAGAAGACTATAAAAATTACGCAATAGCAATTGGTTTCGAGTGAGTCATAAGCTTTATTGTATTCGTTAGACTGCATTGCTAGAAACGCAGTAGCATTTAATTTATGCCCGCTTTGGATCGTTAGCGGTCATTCGATATCTTTGAGCCATCCCGGCATGCCCCAATTCATGTCATTCTCTTGACCTATTAATTCGATATACCCTTCTTGATCTACTTTATACTCACCAGCCTCTAACTGATTTGCATACATTGCTAAAATTTCTTCAATGCTATTTTCTAATACCTGGTAACTACAGCCTTCAGGATCAATTTCAATCACTTGGCCTTCTACTCCACCAGGCGCAGGATCAAAATCGAGATACCGAAACACATCGCCATTCATACTTGTAAAGGGTAGCCATTTAGGATGACGAAGAAGTGGTTTTACAGCTCCTTTAACAAATATAATATTTTCTTCAACACGATCTTTCCAAAACTCTATCGTTTCCATTTCAGGATCATCGAACTGCTCTGCAATTTCTTGACCGATCTTATGTTGTTCGATGATCATTTTGCACGATAGCATCTGGTTCCCATTACCAAATAGCGCCAACCAGGATTGACCATCTTCGCCATCAAATTGTTTTAATAGCTCTTTAAAAATAATCGGCAATTGATAGCCAACTGCTGATTCCACCGCTTTAATGTCGTCATCACTTGCTGGGGGGTTTAGGTGCTGTAATGTCTGCGGCGAGTGCACTTTCGCCCAGGCAATAATTTTATCCAAATCTTTATTCATATGTTATTTGGTAATTATCATAAACAAAAAAGAAACTTCCTAATGTCCGCTTTCGGCCATAAGTGGACATTCATTTAATTTTATTTCTTGCGCTTTTTGCTAGATGACCACTTTTTTGTTTAGTTCCATCAAAATCATCATCCTTATGTAAGAAACAAGCAAGCCCAAGAATAATGAAGCACGACACCCAAAACTGCCATGAATTGAAAAATACCCGAGAGCCAGTACTTATAAAAATGTATTGCTCATAAATAAATTCAACGACACAAACTATAGAAATTAATATAAATATAATTGTATTTCTTTTAATTTAGTAATGTCCACTTTGTGTCGTTAGAGGTCATTTTAGTTTAAATAGCCAAACCCTTCTCAATGATACTTTCATAATAATTACGTTGTTGATTGCCACTATCTCCACCCCTAAAGATTAATGCACCTGAGCTATATGTAGACCCAAACGTTGCAGCAGCCGTCATTGTTTGTGCTAAACCTGATATAAATTCATCATCAGATAAAACCGAAAGCGGATGTATAAACGCACTCCAAATAACCCATTCGCAATGCTATAGCGCGCATCTAAATGCGGAATCAAAATTTACCTGCATTAAACGCAGCAACTCACCCTCTTCAATATCTTCAACCTTAACGATAGGTACAATAACACGCATACGATCGGCTTTTTCATCGGTAATAATTTTCGCCTTAACTGCTTCATGAGTAATTACCCACGAACCTGATTCTCCTTGCAACTCTGGATCAACGCGCTGCAATAGATCATGCATACGCGTATTATTCATCGACTCAGCAATTATTTCTTCTTCTGAGCTTTCAATAACTGCATCTTTACCTCCGCAGGAAACAGTTAATGCAAAGAATCCAGATAATATAAAATAATGTATTACACACTTCATAAATTCACCTTTATTTAAGCCTTACTCTTTAACTCAGCTAAACGTTGCACTCCAATTTTTAAATTCTCTAAATTTGTAGTGTAAGCAAAACGCACATGTTGTTTTGCACCCGCCACACCAAAATCTACCCCTGGTGTAAAAGCGACATGTTTATCTCGCAAAATATTACAAGCAAACTTATAACTATCTTCACAAAATTCAGAACAATCGGCATAAATATAAAATGCGCCCTGCGGCTTGACGCGCATCTTAAATCCTAGATCTGCTAATGCTCCATACAAGTAATCGCGCCGAGCTTTAAATTCATCGCGCCTTGCGATAAGAATTTTTTGTGTATCACTATCAAATGCTGCCAATGCGCCATACTGCCCTGGTGTAGGGGCTGCTAAAAATGTATGTTGCGCGAGTTTACTTAAATCTTCCAAATAAGCTTTAGGTGAAACAATCCAACCGACTCGCCAACCCGTCATGCCGTAAAACTTAGAGAAACTATTGATCACAAAAGTGTTGTCATTCAAACTCACCGCAGTTTTTGGAGCTTGCCCATAAACTAAACCGTGATAAATTTCATCAACCAGTAAAAACACGCCTTTTGTTTCACAAAAGTCTGCAATTTTTTGCAATTGAGCGTCTTCAAGAATAGTCCCTGTAGGATTAGAAGGACTTGCTAACAATACTGCGTTAATAGCATCGTTCCAATGTTCTTCAAGAAGTTCCACTGTCAGCTGCCAAGATGAATCCTCATTCACTGCAACTTGTAGCACGGTACCGCCCAATAAACGCACTAGATTATGGGTGCTTGGATAAGCTGGGTCTGGAATTACTACGGCATCTCCATCCGAAACCATCAAATTTAAAACTAACTGCAACGCGGTAGCCGAACCTGGCGTAATGACTATCTGCTCAGAATCAACCGTTACGCGATATGCTTTTTGGTAAAAGTTTGCTATCGCTTCACGCAGCGCAGGTAAACCTAATGTCGGAGTATAGTGAGTAATACCTGAACGCAGTGACTCTATTCCCGCTTCAATAATAGGTTGCGGGGTAGAAAAATCAGGCTCACCCATTTCCATATGTATGACTTGATGACCAAGAGCATCCAGCTGTTTTGCTTCAGCCATTAAGCTCATCACATGAAATGCGTTAACGCCCTGCAAACGCCCTGAAACCTTAGGACCACATACCTTACCTTTAGCCATACTGAGATCCTATCAAGGTTATCTACTTAGGGTTATCTGTTTTAGGTTATCCGATCAGCGGCATAAATATCTAACCCTTTTATGCATCTAATTCGTTTATATAGTTGAGCAAAATGGTATTGCGTTGATTGTAGGGCAACGCTAGGCTGCCAGCCATGGAGCATGTTGACAACACTCTGGGCAGCGGTGATGCCAGCGATGAAACCTTAATGCTGCAATACCAGCAAGGCGAGCAAGCGGCCTTTGAAGCCTTGTATAGAAGGTATAAGGATGTTCTGTATCGATACTTTCTTAAACATTGTAGCGACCGTCAACAATCTGAAGAATTATACCAAGAGGTGTGGATTAAATTGATCAACAGCACTGCACGCTATACACCTAAGGCAAAATTTAAGAGCTACTTATTTACAATTGCGCACAATACTTTGATTGATTTTTATCGCAAAGCAAAACCTTCGCAAACTATTGAATTTGAAGATGCAGAAATTACAGAAGACTTTACAAACAACCCGGCAACTTTAGCTTTACCTGAAGATGAATTTACATTGAAACAAAAAACTAAGTTATTCATGCAAGCTTTAGAAGAGCTACCTGCAGACCAAAAAGAAGCCGCTATATTGCACTTTGAACAGGAAATGAGTGTGCAAGAAATTGCTGAGATTACTCAGGTTAAAACAGAAACCGCAAAAAGTCGTTTGCGTTATGCAAAAAACAAACTTAAAGCCGCTATATTAAATTAATAATGACTAACAAATCACAAAACGACAAGGTCCTTGCACAACTTTATAAAGAAGGTGCTAAGGATACACCGCCGGCTAAGCTCAATCACAAAATCATTAATTATGCAGCTAATGCTAATAAACCAGCATCCGCTCATAGCCAAGTAAGCAGCCACTTTAGCGACGGGTGGAAAGTACCGTTATCAATGGCAGCAAGTGTCGTGGTTGTATTTGCATTACTTGTGCAGCTGGATCAAAACCCGCAACAATTAGAGCTACCCCCCATTCCTGAGATCACAATTCCAACCGAACAGGAACCAACTGAATCAAAAGATAACGCGCTTAAAAGCCAGCCTGCACCTAAAGCACTTTATGAAGCCGAAGAATCTCTAGCAGATGATGCATCCATTTTCAAAAATGACACGAACGAATCTGACATGGACTCACAAGATGCTGATGCACTAATCATAGATAAACCTCTACGAAAAAAATCTCAACCATCGACCGATTCCATTCAAATTAAGCGCATCATAAATAAAAATGCAAAACAAAAAATAGAGAGCCCGCGTGATCGCACTATTCTAGAGAAAGCTAAGTCAACTGATAAGTCTCGAATTCAAAGTAACGAACCTTCGACTGCACCTAGCACACCAGCTTCGACAATCTCAAAGCCTGAGTCTACCGAAGGTTATGCTTCCAAACCCACTAAACCACAAACAGCGAAAAAGCAGATACAAGAACCCAATAATGATGCGTTAGGCAGTAGCTCAGAAGCTGCGCCAAATGGAGCAATGCAACAAAGATCAATGAGTAAGGAATCAATAGAGAATCGTGAAGATAGCCGCATAAGCTCTGACTTGGCTGCGGATGCTGAACTAGGTGAAGAAAAACAAAATGAAAATGGCTTCTCCCCTATCCCTGTTGAAGATTGGCTTCTCATGATCGAGAAACTGGTTGCACGAAAAGATTATGCCGAAGCTGCTCGCCAGTTGGAGAAATTTAAACAAGCACATCCCAATGTAAATGTGGAAGACTTAGATGCTAAAATCCCTTAGCTACTCTACTAAGCTGTAACTTATGCCTATATTGCCTGTCATATATTTAATTCCATTAGCTTAAGTTTACCCTAAAGGGAAATTCATCCATGAATATGAATGCAGTCAAGTTTTTCGTAGCAGCAATTATATACATAAGCGTTCTTTGTGCCTGCGCATCCACTAGACCGATTTTATACCCAAACGAACATACTAAAGAAGTTGGTGATGACCAAGTTCGTAGCGACATTAACGAATGCACTAAACTTGCTAAAGACAGCGGCGCTACATCAAACGGCACAGGTGAAGTCGCTAAAGAAACTGCAGGTAGCGCAAGTGAAGGAGCGGCTACCGGAGCCGCCACAGGTGCAGTAACGGGTAACGCTGGAACCGCAGCAGCTGTGGGAGCAATCAGTCGAGGAATGGGGCGCTTCTTTTCAAGCATGCGTCGCAACAATGAACCTAGCGCCACTTACAGAGAAATCGTAGAACGTTGTTTAATCGACAAAGGCTATGAACCTGTAGGCTGGAAGTAGTTACTACTACACCTAAGCTGACACACATTCGTCAGATATTCCTGACCAATGACCTAGTCCAGACGCGCATTTGAAGCTATGGTTATAGACAAAGGATCATACATCCATGACACAAGAATCCACTGTAGCGAAAATCTCGCAAATTAATACTTCACAAGCCGAAACTATTGATGCGGTGATTGATGGTGTTTCAAGTGTACTGCTCGGCAAAGATAATCAAATTCGTCTGGCGCTAGCCTGCCTATTTGCAAGCGGTCATTTACTGATTGAAGATCTACCAGGCATGGGCAAGACCTTGTTATCACATACCCTGGCTCAAATTCTAGGGCTTGAATTCAACCGCATTCAATTCACCAGCGATTTACTTCCCAGTGAT
Source organism: uncultured Thiotrichales bacterium (assembly GCA_964468615.1). GTDB lineage: Bacteria > Pseudomonadota > Gammaproteobacteria > UBA4575 > UBA4575 > JABDMD01. The sequence continues at coordinate 16,696 of CAYXVH010000203.1, forward strand.
GTAATTGGCGTTTCGATATTTGACAAAAACACGTCTACATTTCGCTTCATGCCGGGCCCAGTTTTCTCACAAGTTCTTCTTGCAGATGAAATCAATCGCGCCACACCTAAAAGCCAAAGCGCGCTATTAGAAGTAATGGAAGAACAAACAGTGACAGTAGATGGAGAAACACATCGGCTACCAAAACCTTTTTTTGTGATTGCCACTCAAAACCCTGCCACACAAACCGGAACTTATCCTCTACCCGAATCTCAGATGGATCGCTTTTTAATGCGTATTGAACTGGGTTACCCAGATCAACAAGCTGAACGTAAACTTTTGCTTGAAGGTGATCGACGTAAAAAATTAGAAAATCTGCAAACAGTTATCAGCACTGAAAAATTAATTGCCATCCAAACAGATGTGGAGAAAGTAAAAGTGGCCGACACTTTGTTAGATTACCTACAACGTTTAGTTGAATATACACGCAAAGAAAATAAATTCGCATTTGGTTTATCTCCGCGCGGTTCGTTATCTTTATTACGTGCTGCTAAAGCATGGGCACTTATTCATAAACGCAATCATGTTATTCCTGAAGATGTTCAACAAGTGCTTCCCAGTGTTGTCGAACATCGCCTGAGAGGCAGCTCTGACTTTACCGGCCATGGTGGTATTTCATTGGCACAAAAATTACTTTCTGGCGTAGATGTCCTCGCTTAGTAGCAGCACTAGTAAATTTCCCTTTGGGTCTATGCGCCCTTTCAGCAACCGGTTCAAACGTTGGTTAAATCGGCGCATTCCTCCTCAACAGAGCATTACTCTCAATCAGAGATCGATCTTTATCTTCCCGACACGCACGGGATTTGTGTTTTCAGTTTTACTACTCGCACTACTCTTAGCTGCTATCAACTATGAAAACTCGCTAATTTTTGGATTGGCATTCTGGTTAGGCAGTGTTTTTTTTGTAACCATTTTTCATACTTTCAGAAATCTATCTGGTATTAGTTTTGAATTACAAAAAACCGGCACAGGTTTTGTAGGTGAAGATATTGAGTTTTCTATCAAAGTTACTCGGCCGGAGAACTCGAAAAGAGAAGGTATACAACTAGGTTGGCCAAATGAAGTTAAGCAGTGGGCAGAGTTACACGAAAACCCATCTACAACAGTGCAATTATTTGTAAACGCAAATCAGCGCGGTTGGCTAAACCCAAAAAGGCTACTGATTGAAACCTACTACCCACTAGGATTACTTCGTGCCTGGACTTGGATTGACTTAAATACCAAAGCCATCATTTATCCTAAACCATTGTTTCATGACCACACCTACACCAACCTTGGTGAGGAGGAGAATGGGCAACTCACTCATCTCATAGGTAGTGATGACTTTCACGATATGCGAAATTATCATCCTGGAGATTCACCAAGGCATATCCTATGGCGCTCTTATGCACGTCAAGATAAATTGTTAGTAAAACAGTTCGCAGCCTATGCAAATTCACGTTTAATTTTAGATTGGCATCAACTAGAAAGTGAAACCGAATTACGCCTGAGCCACTTAACAGGAATGGCGCTTAATGCATATAAAAGTGACAAAGAGTTTGGCCTAAAGCTTCCTCATATTGAAATCGACCCAAACACTGGTAAAGCTCATTTAGACCAAATACTCAAAGAATTAGCGTTATACGGACTGCAGCGTGACAACTAATTCAAAACTGTTAACCAAGTGGCAACACGGTGTAGTAGCGCAAATACCCCGCAATAGTTTAATCATGTTAATGGCAGCATTTGCGATGGTAACCGCACCACATATCGCACAAGTTTCACCCTGGATTATTGGCGCAGGGCTATTCTGCGTCTGGTGGCGATGGATGATCTTTTTAGGACGTAGAAATTTTCTATCTTTTTGGCAAAAAGCAGCCTTAGTGATTACTTGTGGCGCAGCAGTAGTCGTCTCTGAAGGGGTTACGCAAAACCTCGAAACATGGGCTGCGTTATTAATTATGGCATTTGCACTTAAGCTTTTAGAAACCAAAACACAACGCGATGCTTACGTAGTCGTTTTTATTGCCTATTTTGTTATTGCAATTGAATTTATTTTCAATCACAGCATGGCTATTGTTGCCTATGAATTAGGCGCATTAATATTAGTCACTGCGGCAACAGTTGGTATGAATCAATTCCATACTCGAGTAAAACCCCTAGGAACAATAAAAGTTGCCTGCAAAATTTTGGCGCAAGCCATCCCGTTAATGATTGTTTTATTTGTGTTGTTCCCACGCATTGGCCCAATTTGGGCCATCTCTAGTCCCAATCAACAAGCACGCACTGGTTTAAGCTCAGAAATGACACCAGGAGATATTGCAAAGCTTGCTCTTTCGGATGAAATTGCATTTCGTGCAATTTTCAAAGACACACCCCCACCAAGTAGTGAGCTTTATTGGCGCGGCAGAGTCTATGCCGACTTCGATAAAGGTAAATGGTCTGAGGCGGACATTCCTGCCAGATTTAGCAACATTCAGAAAATAAACTGGATAGGAAATCAAAAAAAAGCTTGGTTTGTTCCACAAAAATTAAAAAAACAAAAGATTTCTTACTCAATTCTATTAGAACCCACTCATGATCGATGGTTGATAGGCATGGACTTTGCCGTTTCCAAAACACCATCAACCGGTTTGACGTGGGACTATAAACTTATCAATCGACAACCTGTGCAATCGTTATTACATTATGAAATTGACACTTATCCTAATGCGATATTAAACAAGTGGCTGCCAGAATTCTTACGAAATCAAACCACCTATATTGATAAAGACGATAATCCACAAACTATTTCATTTGCCAAAAACTTACATGCTGAATCAGCAAGCACAGAAGATTTTATAGAAAAGATACTTTACCAAGTACGTAACCAACCCTACCACTACACGCTTGAGCCACCCAGACTAGATAAAGAAAACAGTATCGATCAATTCTGGTTTGAAACACGCCAAGGATTTTGCACACACTACGCAGGAGCAATGGTATACATGCTAAGAGCTGCTGGTATTCCTGCACGCATGGTGGGTGGTTACCAAGGTGGTGAAATTAATCCTATTACCGGTCATGTTGTAGTTCGACAATATTTAGCACATGCATGGACGGAGTATTGGCTGCCAGAAAAAGGTTGGCAACGTGTCGACCCTACCGCTGCAGTTGCGCCTTCAAGAATTCACGATAGTCTAGGTGCAGCTTTGCCTGAAAATGATCTAAGTTCTTTATCTGTTTTTACGAATGCAAGATTTAACAGCATCCCTGGCCTACAAAAAATGATGTTTCTATTAGAATCACTAGAACACCGCTGGAATTTATTCATCATCGGCTATGATTCTAAATTGCAAACAGATTTCTTAGAAAAACTACTAGGCACAATAACAACCATAAAAATTGCTATTGTTTTATTGATCGGCGCATTTCTAAGCACTGTGTTTGTAGCTATTTCGCTGCTTTGGTCAAATCAAGATAAGAAACGACACCCCGTCATTAAGATTTTTCAACACTTTGCATCCCGCCTAGCCAAGCAAGGCATAAAACGCAATCTTCAAGAAACTCCAGTGCAATTTATTGAAAACGCATGCCAACAACGCAAACTAGAAAAACAAAGCTACCAGCCAACAGTTAACATGCTAAACAATTTGTTATACAACCCTGACGCGGGCTACACACAAGAAACACTGAACACCTTAAAAAATCATCTGCAAGCACTACAGCTTAAATTATCGTGAATCTAGGAATTAAAATACTCTCTATTTTAATTCTTTCCTGAGCGTGGCAGTTTTCACACATACCACTTGCTGATAATTAAAAGAACTGCTTGATCTGGCATGCCTGTCGACTGAAACTATCTGCTTATCAAAATCACAATATTTTGCCACATCATATGCAAGACTAAGAATTAGAATAGCACCTGCAGGGCATTTATCAGGTTTTGATAACAATAAGTTTCTTCGGCATGCAGACCCGTAAAAGGCTAAATAAAATAATCGATGAAATATATAGTTTCTTAGTATAACCCTACCTTTTCCAATTACTCATACGGCTGGAGATGACAAAACACCATTCACTAAAAATTGATCAAGCTCAAAACTTATACTACTCCATCTATCATCTAGACTGCGAATCGTTACACTCTTCTCCCTAGTGATACAGCTCCAATGCTTTAATGCGCTAGGCAAATAACTAGTAATGGCCTTGCAGCTGAATATGCCAATATTAACCTCCCCGGCTGCACGAGCAGAGAAATAAGTAAATGCTTCAATTTCTTTTTCACGCATTTCTTCACCTACTTTTTGCGAGTCAATATAACTATTAGGGTGGCTTATTTTGTTTTTTAGTTTACTGAATGGCGGCTCATTTAATGCAACACCTCTTTGGGTTTCCAGCCCAACACTAAAAGAAGCATGATGCGTGACTTTCTGCTTCTTCTTAGGTGCAGCCATCATACCGTCATAGTATACAAACCGATAATACGCGAGCTCCGCAAATGCAGTATCAAGTTTCTTAGAGCCATAAAAAATACTCGGATGTATTTTTTTGCCAAATCGAGACCCATGCTTAAGCGGTGGATATCGAAACGGAGTGTAAATAAGGTAATCGAATTGATCACAATCTTGTGGAATACGAGGTTTTACTCGATCAAGCATCTCTTCCAATATTCGTTGTTCCTGCAATGTATCAACCAGCATGTTTGTCGCTACCTTTTGCTGAGACTCTGCTACACGAAATACTTCTGCACTAAGTGGTTTAATATTCTCTTGTTGAATCGTTAATGACATGCAAGTCGTTATACTTTTCCACGTATCGCATCGAGGTATTCAACTACATGAACCAAACCTTGAATATTTTTAAGTAACTCTTTTGGAATTCCGCTTAAATGTTTGTTAGGCGTATTCAACCATTCTTCCATCGCCTCAACATCACCGCCCTCTAAAGCATATAAAGATCGGTAAATACGAATAACATACAACGCTAACTCACCCTCTTTGCTATCAGGCTCAAGCACGCTGTGATTACGCAAGCGTGTGAAGTAAGTGCGATCTTTACCCATAATTTCACCAAGCTCAGTATTAGTTAAGCCTAGATGCTCTTTGCTATTCAACAAGGCTTTACCCAACACTTCTTTTCCAGAAGGCAGCCTTTGTACCTGTGCACTCATGATATTCTCCTATGATGTATATGCATCATTATATATATTATTGTTAAATATACAACTTTTTGAGCCTTAGGAATCTATAACTCATTGTTTTTATTAGAGCAGAAACCATAATAAAAACATCAAACCTTGCGTTTTTTCAAGACAACCCCTTCGATCATAGAAATAATGCAACTGAAAAAGTATTAGTGAGATCTGTAGAATAAAGACAACCAACCCCATAACCGTACATGACAACTGACATCTAGCTTGAATAAGAATAAAAAAATACTACTTTTGCTCGCAGCAATGATTCTATTTGTTTCATTAGTGGCGACAATATTTTACTCAGTCAAAACTGGCATTATCCCCTTTCAAATGGGCTTGTTATTGTTCATTTCTTTGCTAGGCATGTACATGGGATTTGGAATCTTAATCGGTGCTTATCGCTTAGTGAATAAACTAGACTAACTCATTAAAACATAGTCATTTAATTCCAAATAAGTCGATTCGTCAACTCAAAACATGACAAACACTTTACCAAACCAACCTACATGAAGTATTTAATTTCATTGACGCAAGTAGAACTTCATACAATTTAATTATCCGTTTATCGGGTCACGAAGCACGATCAGGTCTTTTTGTAAGAATATAGTTGCATCATATAAGGAACACATGATGGCAACGAACAAACTAAATACAATTATTAGAAAAGTAATTCCTTTAAAAGACATCCCTACAGACACACAAGGTTTGCTAGACGATAAAGCTGATATTAAAACCGTTGTGGACTGTTGCAGAGATGAAATACAAAAATCAGTAGACACTGGAATCATGCCAGCGCCTAAATATTTTGAGCAAGTAGCAGTTCTATCTAGAAAAGAAAAAAACTATCAAAACGAAATAGCCATATGCAATATGTATATTAAGCTAGTTAAAAAATATGCATCTGAAAACAATATGACCAGACAAGAGTTCACAGATACAGTACTTCCTGAGTGTGCACCACTCTACAAACGTATGCATAATGCAAAATCCATGATGTCTAAAACAGTAACCAAATAAGTCTTTCATTAAACCCAACACATTAAGAAATCTGCAAAAAATACCAAAAATTTCTCGAATTTCTTAGCCTAAATAATGTCTACCTGTTAAGTATGCACAAGGCCACTAAGTGGCCTAATTTCTATATAATTACTCTATAGAATATTGGCAATTTTATTAAGGTGGGCTAATCATGAAACAACTTAAACTTTTATTTACTTCACTTCTTACAGTTTTGTTCGTTGTAGCGTGCGCGAGCTCATCAGATGAAAACGACATTAAAGAAAGCCCTGCAAATAATCTTCCCGCAGTTAACTATGTCGCACTAGGTGCGAGCGATGCATTTGGAATTGGCGCAGAACCAATTACCAGAGGGTATGTGTACCGCATTAAAGACGGATTCGAAGATCGCGGCAGAAAGGTGAACCTACTAAATCTTGGCATTCCAACCGCGAACAGCCCCGCAATCAAAAAAACTGCAAAGACCGCATTGAAGCGAGACACAGAAATAGACTTAGTAACTATTTGGACAGGCGCAAATGATCTAATCGCAGGGGATGACGTAGGTGATTTTGAAGAAGATTTAGAGTACATCCTAAGCCGCCTTCGTAGCAAAAGTAATGCCTTTGTAGTAATCATGAATCTTCCAGATTTAACCCAAATCAAAAAGTTTCGCGAAGATCCTGACAAGCATGTCACCAAGAAAAATGTAACCGCCTTTAACCAAGCCATTACACGCCAAGCACAAAAGTATAAGGTGCCCATCGTAGATTTCTTCAAAGCGCAACCTGGAGATATGTTAGTTAGCAAAAAGGATGGATTTCATCCCAATAATGATGGCCACCAAAAAATAGCAGATTTATATCTACAAATTATTCTACCGCAATTCGGTCTATAGCTGAGGTTGCAAGGTTTTTTTATATGGATTTTCAGGCATCAAAAGAAAATCTAACGATGATCGCCTCGCATCTTCCTTAGGACCGTAATTTTCACTGAGATAAGACAAAATTGTTTCTTGTGTATCTACATCAAATTGTTGTAAACCTTGAGTGGCCTGCATCCATTTAATCATCGCTACCCATCGGTTTCGTGTACCGTGGTTCTGGGTAATTAATTTTGTTGAATGACAAGCAATACAATTATTATGTACGGTTTCCCATCCTTGCGCTTTAACCAACCCTGTAGCTTGATCTATTTCTTCGGTCTGTAGGCTAAAGCTAATCACTAAAGCACAAACTAGAATAAATTTAGTAATGATAGATTTCATATCACTTGAACTGCAATGCGATGACACGCATTGTTTAGATAACCTTTAGGGTTCCAGCCCGGCACCACCATTGGCTGAGCGCGTCCTTCGCGATCGGTCGCTTTTGCCCAAATTTCGTAATAACCTATTTCAGGAAACGTTATTTCAGTTCGCCAATGCTGCCAAGCAAACTTATTTACGGGAGCTTGAAGCATCACCATCTGCCAGGTAGCACCAAAATCGTTCGACACTTCAACTTTAGCCACTTGAAAATCCCCTGCCCAAGCATGGCCACGCACCGCTAATGGTTCAGCTAACTCATGATTAATTCCTGATCTTGGAAATGTGACCAACGACTTAACCGGCATGGATTCTATAATTTGCATATCTTCTTTCGGCACTTCCGTACCTGGAGCTACCGGATGCTTAGGAACACGATAAGAAGGTGATTCCATTTTCTTGCCATCATGCACTTCGTCACGCACTACTATTTTAGTTAACCACTTTCCTGATACGGAACCTGGCCATCCAGAACAAACCAAACGCAAGGGATAACCATTTAGATACGGAATATCTTCTTCATTCATAGCCCAAGCAATGAGTGATTCATCTTGTACCGCTTTTTGAATCGGCACACCACGCGATATAGGTTGCTTGCTTGGATCACCACTTAAATGCGTATCTGCACCGTAGTACCCTATATACACTGCATTATCTTTAATACCACAAGACTCCAACACATCACGCACCCGCACACCAGTAAACGTTGGGCAAGCCACTGCACCGGTGGTCCACTGGTTACCACTTGCCGAAGGCACAAACTCACTACGGCCATTGCCACCGCATTCTATTTGTAATTGATAGGTATACGTTTTAAATTTTTCTTTCAGTCCACTAATCGTAAATGTAGCTGGGTTTTCACAAGCTTCACCTTCTATTTCTAATTTCCAAGTAGCAGGATCAATTTTTTCTTTAATAGGGGGGATACCATTGTTGCGAACAAACATATGCTTCGCAGGTGTGATTTCATCATCTAATAAATGCGCAGGGGTTTCGGCATTAACAGGGCGATCATTTAAAACAATCAGGCCGTCTTTACCTTCTAACTCAAATTGTGTTTCATCTTCAGCAAAAGCAGCAGGAATCAGCCCGCTCGGCATTAAATGTGCAAAAGGAATGGTTGCACCTACCGCAGCACTCATGGCAAGCATACTGCCTTTGGTTAAAAATCCACGTCGAGTGAGTGGACTCGCTTCTCTATCCCACAAAAGCTTATCAGCTTTATCCGCATCTTCTGCATAAAGCTCATGAATACCGCGAGCAGAGAGTCTACCTTTCTTTAAAACCATGAATTCCTCCAAAGGAAGATCTAGAAATGCATTCTAGCAAATAGTTTTTAAGTAGGCATGTGCGACTTACCAATCTAGATTCTTAGACAACTCATCAAATTCACGCCCAGTTATGGGTAATCGCCATTCCACCCACATGCCATACGTATGCCATGCAAAATAGAAATGGAAGCAATAATAAATGCATGCTCTTGTTACCCTTGAAATACAAAACGGCAACAAAACCAAATATACATGCGATTACTAATATATTTGAAAAAATAGCAGTATGCGGCGCAAAAGAAGACGGACTTGTATATTTACTTGCAATAATCGCGTATAGGATACCAACTATTGCGATCAATGAATGCGATGATGCAAGTATCCGACCCCATGGAGACTGATTTCTATTAAAAACAAAATAGATAACAGCGATTACCAGTATCATTATCAGTGGTGGTGATAATTTCACAATGACAGTTTCTTGGTACTCAGTCATACTTTTTTAAAGGAAGCAGTTCTATTTTATTAAATTAATTTTTATCGCTTTTTTACTTTCTTCATCATGCGTTTACGGCTGTGTTCTTGACGTGGAGTAAGTTTATTGCGCTTACCTGCATAAGGGTTATCGGGTTGCTTAAATAATAATTGAATAGGCGTTCCAACTAATTTTAATGATTTGCGGAAGTAGTTTTCCAGATAACGTTTATAGGTTGCTGGAATTCTTTCTATTTGATTACCATGTATAGCAAAGGTGGGTGGGCAGCTGCTCACTTGTGCAGCATATTTGAGTTTTATTCTGCGCCCTCTTACTAGCGGCGGCTGAAAACTTTCTAAAGCACCTTCTAACATTCTATTTAAATCAGATGTACTTACGTTTATATTTGCAGATTTATACGCACGTGCTGCGCCACGCATGAGCTTTGTAATACCTTCTTTATGTTTAGCGGATATAAATTGTCTCTCTGCAAACTCTAGGAAACGTAACTTTAGATCAAAGCCTTTTTGCATCTCTTTGCGGTCTTCAAGAGAACTAATATCGGTTTTATTGATTGCTACCACCACTGCACGGCCGCTTTGCAGCACCATACCTGCCAAGTGCGCATCTTGTACTGCGAACTCTTTGGTACCATCGAGCATTAATATCACTACGTGTGCATCCTCAATAGCTTGAATGGTTTTCACCACACTGAATTTTTCAACCATATCGCTTACTTTGCTACGACGCCGCACACCAGCTGTATCAATAAGCTCAAACTTAGTGCCAAATTTTTCTATATTAGCTGAGATACTGTCACGCGTCGTACCAGGAACATCAGAAGTTACAAAACGCTCCTCACCTATCAAAGCATTAGCTAAGGTTGACTTACCTACATTAGGTCTTCCAACTAAAGCCACTTTAATTACATCAGATGGGCCATCTTCTTCTGGCTCTTCTTCTATGTGAGGAAACTGCTCATCAATGTTTGAAAATAATGCACGCACACCTTTTCCCGATCTAGCAGAAGTTTCATATACATGCTCTGCGCCAAGCGAATAAAAATCGCTGGAGAGAATATTGGCCACACCAGAATCTGCTTTGTTCACTAAAACAAAAACTTTTTTATTTGTAGACCTTAATTTTTTAAAAACTTCTTGATCTTGGATCACCAAACCCTCTCTACCATCGACTAAGAAACAAACCAAATCCGCTTCTTCAATCGCATGCCAAGCTTGTGCGCTAATGGCATGATTCATATTATCTTGGTCTTGTGATTCATCCGGTGGTGCAATGCCACCTGTATCAATGACAATATAGCGATTATCGAAACGCTTACTTAAACCATAAATACGGTCACGCGTGAGGCCAGGTTGGTCTGCAACCAAGGCATTATTAGATTTGGTTAAATAGTTGAATAGAGTTGATTTACCAACATTCGGACGACCAACCAGCGCTATGACAGGCTTCATATCTATACACTCGTTGGTAACTAAATATTTGAATAAAAGAAACTAGTAAATTGCTTGGGGAATTACTTTCGGTATTGTAATACTGAAAGTGAGCCATTATTCGCAAGTACGTAAGCACGGTCGCCAATGACGATAGGCGCTACTTCGATTTTATCTCCCGCGACATTGTCACGGCCGATAATCTTACCTTCCTCTTTAGAAAGCCAATGCAAATAACCTTTATAATCACCGACAACAATATAGTTACCCATTACTTGTGGAGCTGTAAGCTCTCTATATAAAAGTTTATCTTGTCGCCACAAGGTTGCACCTGAAGAGATGTCTAAGCCCCAAACGCTATCGTCAGCATCGGTTACGTAGACACGCTCACGATCGACACTTAAACCTGCATATGATGAAAGATCTTTCGTCCACAGTGTTTTACCAGTATCTAAATCAATAGCAACTACTCGGCCGTTAAAACTCGCTGCAAATACGATTCCATCAAGATAGGCAAATTCGCCATCCACATCGGACATGCGTTCTAATTCCGTACGTCCTTTTGGTGTTGAAACCGGCACTTCCCATACTGGCTCACCATCGCGCAAATTTATGGCCATTAATTTTCCGTCGTCGAATCCCACTAGCACTAAATCACCCACTACTTTTGGCTGACTCGCGCCTCGCAATGTTAATGGCGGAGCACCTTTGCCCGCACTCCAACTTATATTGCCAGAACTTAAATCCAATGCATGCACTTTGCTGTCATTCGTTCTTACAGCAATAACACCATATTTTGCTTCTGATAATGACATTACTTCACTAGGTACTTTGGCACGCCAATTTTCACTGCCATCATCAGCATCCAATGCAATGACTTCACCATTTTCCGTTCCAATAGCGACTATTCCTTCACCACCATTTACTCCACCAGAAATATCTTCTTTAAGATTCACGGACCATAAACGCTTACCATCTTCACGCTGCCAAGCTTCTACACGACCTTCAGCATCACTAAGATACACACGTTCATCGGTAATATAAGGACGTATTTTATTGTAAGATTCTTCTAGATCACCAACTGAATTGCGCCATACCTGCTGCACTTTAATTTTTTCAGTCTCAATATTTGTAAGCTTTGCAGGTTCTCTTGGATTTTCTTCTTTTTCAAACAATTCTTTTGGTTTGCTTAATACACTGCAGCCCGCAAGTTGCAAACAGCTTGCGATCACAATTATTAAAAATAGATTGATGCGATTATGCATCGCGATTGAAGTTGCCAAGTTAACTACCTAAATCATTACGCTTAAGTTGCAAGTATTCTACACCGCCACCGCTTGCTGTCTGCATAGCTTGATCATATGCTTCTTTAGCTTGCTCAATTTCACCCTTAACTACAAAAATATCACCACGAATTTCATTTGCTAATGACGCATAGGCATCAGACATTCCACCACTAACCATTGCTTGAGCTTCATCAACTTTATTGTCTGCGAGTAAAAGTCGTGCCAAACGCAAACGTGCAACGTTCTGCACAGTATCTTGCTTACTATTTTTTATAACCCAACGTAAACCTTCTTCCGCAGCAGCAATATCGCCTTGCTCAGTTTGATTTTTTGCCTGATGTAAAACAGCAAGCGATGCATAAGGTGTAGATGCATAGTTATCACGCAATGTTTTGGTTTGTTCTTGCAGAGCACTCACATCATTCTTATTCGCAGCCTCTTGCACTACTGTAAAAATATCTGAAGCTTCAGTTGCCTGCTTTTCTTGATGCCAATTCCAGCCACGCCAGCCGATGAGAGCAGAAATACCCAATACTGCACCACCAATAACCGCCAGACCATTTTGTTTCCACCAATCTTTTAACGCTTCAACCTGTTGTTCTTCTGTTTCGTACTCAGCCATATTTTCTCGCTTACCTGATTTATTGCGTATTTAAATAATTATCTAAAAAAGTTAGTAAACCACTTTGTGAAACCGTTGCCTGGTCACGCTTTTCACGCATATATTTTACCGTGACAATCTGGTTTTTCAGCTCATCTTCACCCAAAATAAAAGCCAGCCTAGCTTTTGACTTATCGGCTCGCTTCATCTGTGATTTTATACTACCTCCACCGCAATTTGTTACCACAGAAGATATAGGTAGCTGCGTGCGAAGTTGGTCTGCGAGCTGTAAACCAGCCATTTCTGCCTCCTCACCCATGAGCACCATATAGACATCCACCCCAGAAGCATTCGCCAATGAATCCGCTTGTTGAGTGCCTTCCAGCAATGAGGCCAGCCTTTCTAAGCCAATCGCAAATCCTGCAGCAGCGCATGGCTTGCCACCCAATTGATCTACTAAACCATCATATCGGCCTCCAGCACAAATCGTAGCTTGAGCACCTAGCCCTTCAGCAATCCATTCAAATACGGTTTTGCTGTAATAGTCTAAACCACGCACAAGACGAGGATTTATGGTGTATTCAATATTTGCAGCATCCAATCGTTTTTGTAATTGCAAAAAGTGATCTGCTGATTCTGCATCCAAATGCTCTAATAAACTTGGAGCATTTTGAATAATCTCTTGTATATCAGGATTTTTACTATCCAAGATGCGTAACGGATTTGTGTGTAAGCGTTGCTTTGCTTCGCTATCAAGCTGGGCTTCGTATTTCTGCAAATAAGCGATAATGATTTCTCGATATTTTTTTCGAGCTTGCGATGAACCCAAACTATTAATTTCTAATCTTGGCTGCATGGGAAGATTGATTTTTTTCCACATATGAGCACTTAAAATTATTAACTCAGCATCAATATCCGGCCCAACAAAACCAAATGTTTCTACACCAAGTTGATGAAATTGACGGTAACGACCTTTTTGAGGGCGCTCATGACGGAAAAAAGGCCCGCAATACCAAAGTCGTTGTGGCTGAGCATACAAAAAACCATGTTGAATGCCTGCACGTACGCAACTTGCAGTACCTTCAGGACGCAATGTCAAGCTATCACCATTGCGATCCTCAAAAGTGTACATTTCTTTTTCAACAATATCGGTAACTTCTCCCAAAGAGCGTTTAAATAGCTCTGTCTGCTCAAGCAGAGGCATACGTATTTCTTGATAACCATATTGTTGCAAAACATTTTGCGTTGCATGCTCGATTGCACGTAACACACCACTTTCTGGCGGCAATACATCATGCATGCCGCGAATAGATTGGATTCGCTTAGACATTTAGAACTATTATTTTTAGCGGGAAAGGAAAATTAATTGAGCGAGCCGTTCGATACCTGAAACCGTGCTGTGCGATTGCTTCTGTTGTATTGCGAATGATCAAAATAGAGTCCGTTAACTTCAATTACCACACCGGGTGAATTACCGAGAAAGATCTCAATGGGTGGTTTACCACTTAAGTTTCTCACGACTCCAGGTTCAATCAAACCTTGCATTAAGGTATTAGAGTCTGCATCCATGATTTCTGTCCAACTTTTTTCCACATAGGTTACGGTCAGCACCGGCGCGCCGTCCACAGAGGTAACAAGTGTAGGATTTCGAGACGCTTCTTCCATCGCTTGCTGTTGGTCAGCAGTAACCGTCCCATCCGAACTGGCAACGCGTTGCTCTGCTTCGCTTAATGAAGCTTTGGATTTTGATGTTGTCCCGGTAATAAGTCTTTCCTTGGGTATTTTTTTATCTGAATTTAGATCATTGCCAGCTAAGGACTTATCAAGCAAAGATCTATCTGTATTATCTCGATGTATTTCGACTTCATTACTAACCAGTTCGCCACCTTGTTCTGGTATTTGATTAACATCAAACCACCAGGTAATTACTAACCCAACAAGTATGCTAAGCACAGCCACTGAACTCCATAATATGGCCGGATCATAACTTTGCTTAGGCGTTCTATTAACTTCTGTAACTGGCTCGCAGTAATGTTGATCAAGATACAATTTAGCCAGGCCTTCATCGTTGACACCCACTATACGAGCATAATTACGCAAGTAGCCTCGTATATAAGTGGGCTCTGGAAGAGCATCATAATCATCCGTCTCGATTGCTTGGATAATACGTTTTGGTAAATTTAACTGTTCAGCGACATCCGTTTGGCTTAACGCCATGGCTGTACGCGCATTAGTCAACAAAGCGCCAATGCTTA